>WTIF01000022.1 GCA_011522845.1 Deltaproteobacteria bacterium | reverse complement strand
CCCTCTAACACTTCAAACGCACTTGCTGCTTTCTCCAGCACCTTCCTCACAGGACTTTCCAGTCCGGCATCAATCAGTGACTCTGGGATTGTATAGCCAAGTCGGGTAGTCAGTCGCTGCCGTTCCTGGGTCAGGATTCGATGTCGGTGTAGATCTCGGTAGGAGCCGTAATCCCCAACGATATCGAAGGTATAGCTGGCATGCTCCAGGGCACGACCTAGCTTGTGGCGTCGGTGTTCGCGCAAGTCTGCCCATTGGTGCAACAGGTTCTCTCTTGCTTGGTCCGACATCCCACGCACAGCCTCCCGGGCTTGGGCAAAGGACAACTCGCTGTTTTCGTAGAATAGAGCTGCCAGCACCTCGATCTCTGCTTCTGGATCGTAGCTCAGCAGTTCAACGCTGGCGGTCTGGGGAGTCGATGATTCTAGAGTCTGTGGTTGCACCCAGCGATTCAACAAATTTTGGCTTTGCTGCTGGAAATTCAGTTGGCTGCAGAAGTGCCGATGATTTGGCTCTGCCCGCCGAATGAAAGAGGGAATGACTTGCTGCAGCTCTTGCTCAGCGGTACTGGCCAGGTCCTGAAGTTCCTGCAAGGTCTGTAAGCGGAGGCGAATCAGTAGTCCTTCGAAGAAGCGTCCATTCCCAAAGACGCCCATGTTTGTCAGTGTTGAGGCTGGTAACAGGCCACGCAGCAGGTCAAATCCTCGTGCCCGAATCGAACGTTCATAGGCGGCTTGCGGTTGATCAGGTTCGGGTGGCAAGACCTTTCGCAGATAGTCTCTAACTGGCTCAATCAGTTCAGCATAGGTTCGAAAAAGCTCTCGGTTTGTCTCCAGATAGAGTTCTGCCTGAGCAGAAGCCAGCACCCGTGGGTCTTTGTAAAATTGGAAGTCTCCATTGACCTGCTGGGCAAAGCTGACATAGCGGGTGGATTTCTCCAATGGCGAACCACCAATCCTTGCGTCCTCCAGCACCTTGGTTGCCAGAATGGAGACCTGTTCCAGTGCCAGGTGAGCACCTCCCAATTCACCAATGGAGTCATCTCCATAGCCGTCGAGAATGCGATCATAAAAGGACTGGGCCTTGGTCAGTGCCAGCCGAGAATCTTGGGGAGTGGAAGGAGCTTGAAATCCAGCCTCATCATTTTGCAGGAATTCTCTCAGCAGTAAGGTCCGGAGACCTAGCGTGGAGCGGGAGTAGCGGGAAAAGAGTGCTCCCTTGATGACTTCGGGAAGATTGGTCAGCACGAACACCGGGCGTTCGGTGTTCGTTACGTAAGGCGCAAGCTGGAGTTGCTCTGCTGGACTGAAGGATTCGTGGCTTTCCAAGACCGATTGAGATTAGGGTGCTGGGATTCCACGCGAATTGGGGAGGGCGCTCTGTTGATCTGGAGGCTTAGGCAAGTCAGCGTCAGTGTATTTGGTCTTTTCGTTGGGAGTGTAGGCGTCACGGAGCAAGTCACGCGTAAAGTTGAACGATTCCCGTGAGTGATAGGCCATCCCGA
The DNA here is from genome assembly GCA_011522845.1 of Deltaproteobacteria bacterium. Lineage (GTDB taxonomy): Bacteria > SAR324 > SAR324 > SAR324 > NAC60-12 > JCVI-SCAAA005. The sequence continues at coordinate 12,214 of WTIF01000022.1, read as the reverse complement.
TGACACCTGTATCCATGCGGATTGCTTGCTTGGGGCAGGCTTCCACACAGAGGCCACAGAAGACGCAGCGTAATTCATCGATATCAAAACGAACCGGGTACTTCTCCACCGAAAAGTCGGGGTGCTCTCCGGCTTCAATATGGATGCACTTTGCTGGACAAACTGTCTCACACATGTAGCAAGCAACGCACTTGAGGAAGCCATCATCACGACGGGTAAGTCGGTGTCGGCCTCGCCAGCGTTGCGAAACCGGTCGCTCTTCTTCTGGATACTGAATCGTCACAACGTCTTTTTTACCGACGATGTTGCGGAAGAAGTGACGCATCGTGTGTTTCAGTCCGACAGCAATGCCTGGGATGTAGAGGGCTTCCTTGAGTCCTTCGCTACGATCTACTTTTTTGACCTTGAACTTCATATCAGGCTCACGAGGAGAAAAGGAGTCAGGCTAGGGCCACGATGATGATTGCCGTGACCACGGTGTTCAGCAGGGCAACCGGGAGCAGTTTTTTCCAGCCCAGAGCCATTGTTTGATCAAAGCGAAACTTTGGTACCGTCCAACGAATTTGAATCTGGAACCAGCAGAAAATGAAGGTGAAGCTAGCGAACTTGCCAAACTGGAGCAGGGTCACCAGCCACTGTGGTGCAGATTCCCAGTGATAGAGCCAAGGCACCTGGTAGCCACCGAAGAACAGAGTCGTGATCAGAGCGGCAACTCCAACAATGGCAATGTATTCCGCAAGCATGAAAGACGACCAGCGCATTCCGGAGTATTCAACAAAGTATCCGGCAACAATCTCAGATTCACCCTCTGGAGCATCAAAAGGTGCTCGCTTGGTTTCTGCAATCAAGGCCGTAAAGAAAACCACAAATCCCAGTGGTTGTGTGAAGACACCCCACTTGGGAATCAGACCAAACCAGTGCTCTCCCTGGCCTTCAACGATGGCGCTGACCTGCGTGGATCCGTAAACCATGAACAATCCCATCAGCGAAAGCCCCAGGAAGACCTCGTAGGAGATCATTTGGGCTGAGGCTCGTGTTCCGCCAAAGAGGGCGAACTTGCTGTTGGAGGATGCTCCTGCCAGCACAGCGCCGTAGACGCCCAGGGATGTGATCGCAAAGATGAAGAGCAGTCCTGGTTCTACGTCAGTGACCTGAAACTTGAAATCACCGATTGGACCAGCGATCGGGATGATGGCAAAGACTGCTACTGCTGACATGAAGCTGAAGAAGGGCGCGATTGTATAGAGGAATTTATCAGCACCCTTAGGAATCAGGTCTTCTTTGAAAATTGACTTCAGGGCATCCGCAGCAATGTGCAGTAGACCTCGCCCTCGGTACGATCCAATGTTCGCACGGTTGGGACCGATTCGATCCTGAACGGCAGCACTCCACTTGCGTTCCATCAGGGTCATGAATGTACCCAAGGGCATGGCAAAGAGCAGCAGGATGAAGAGGATTTTCAACACATCCTGCACAAACGGCAGGGCTAGAAATTCTAGAACAAGTTGCATGGTTTTCCAGTTGACTCAGCGGTCGAGTTCTCCACCGATCATGTTGATAGAACCAAAAATTGCGATGATGTCTGCGACGTAGTGTCCGAGGGCCAACTCGGGCATGGCTTGAACATAGTTGAAACAGGGTGGACGGACACGACATTTTACTGGATCACCGGAACCATCGGAGACGAGATAGAAGCCAAGTTCTCCGTTGCCTCCTTCGATGGGTTGGTAAACTTCTCCAGCCGGTGGATGGTGGCCTTCCATCACCATCTTGAAGTGGTCGATCAGTCCCTCGATGCTACCATAAACTTCTTTCTTGTCTGGATAGCCCAAGTACCGTTCGCGTGTCATCACTGGCCCGTAAGGGATCTTATCAATAGCTTGTTCGATGATCGATATGCTTTGCCGCATCTCTTCCATCCGGACCAGAAAGCGGTCATAGGAATCGCCGACTTCTCCAATAGGAATTTCGAAATCCAGTTCATCGTAGACAAGGTGTGGGTCTGCCCGACGGATATCGTAGGGTACTCCGCAGGCACGCAACAACGGGCCTGTGAAGCCGTAGGAAATCGCTTTCTCTTTGGAGAGGACTCCGATGTTCTTCATACGGTCGATGAAGATCTTGTTGCGAGTAACGAGTTGATCTCCCTCTTCAATCACCTCTCGAACTTTTTCGAGCCGGATTTCCACTTCCTTTAGAAAGCCATCTGGGAAATCGGTGCTGTTGCCACCAAAGCGAGTCCAGTTGATAGTAACTCTCCCACCAGTGACCTGCTCCAGCAGTTCGTAGAGATATTCCCGGGCCTTGATGAACCAGAGGAAGAAGGTGAATCCGCCGACTTCCATTGCACAGGCGGCAAGACAGGTGAGATGGTCAGTGATGCGGGAAATTTCGCCCATGATCACCCGGGCAAACTGTGCTCTCCTTGGAATTTCAACACCGAATAACTTCTCAACAGCCATTGAGTAGCCGATGTTGTTGAGCACCGGTGAAACGTAATTGAGGCGATCTGTGTAAGGAATGACCTGAATCCACTTGGAATTCTCAGACTCTTTCTCAAAACCCCTGTGCAGGTAGCCGATTTCTGGCACCATTCCAACGATCTGCTCACCGTCCAAGTAGGTAGTCAGACGTACGATGCCATGCATTGCTGGGTGAGCCGGACCGATTTCGATGCGCATGATCGAGGTGTCTGAGTCTTCGGGTGGAGCTGGAATAATGGCTCCCGGCAGGTGAACCGGCTTCAGTTCTTCTGCAGAAATCGTGGTTAGCTCACTGGCGTTCACTCAAACCTCCCATAGTGGTAACGCTCCTCGACATCGTTGAGTTCGAGCAGAGGTTGCTGCTTGTCCACAGGATAGTCCTTGCGCAGGGGATGTCCCTGGAACTGTTCGTACATCAGGATGCGAGTTAGATTGGGGTGCCCCTCAAAGTGGATGCCGTACATGTCGTAGCATTCTCGTTCGTACCAGTTGACCGCGTGCCAGAGCATGTGAATTGAAGGAATCTGGCAATCGTCTTCAGGTACAGGACACTTCAGGCGAATCCGGTGGTCCTTGCTGAGCGATCGTAGATGGTAGATGACCTCAAAGCGCTCGGTTTGCTGCAGATCGGTTTCAACCAGCAAGTAATCTACGGCGGTTAGGTCAACGAACATCTCAAATCGGCAATCTGGATGATCTCGCAGTAGTCGGCAGACCGGCTGGATGAACTCGCGTTTTAGTACGATGGTTTCGTCGCCACGATGCCGATGGGTGCTTAGTATTGCTGAAGGATACTCCTGTTGAACCAAGTTGATAACCACACTGGTTTCAACGGGTTCCGAGGCCTCAGTACTCTCTATGCTTTCCGAACTTCCCTCAGACATAGCCTTCAACCTGTTTTGAGATTGTCCTTGTCACGGCGACCTTTCGGCGTGTCGTAGCCCAGTGTGGCGTTGGTGTTGATGTAGTCTTTGGAGTAGCTATAGCCTGGCTTTGTTGAGCGGTTGCTCTTTGGATTCTGAACATTCTCAACCACTTCGGTTTCAGAAATTTCAAGGAAACGGCTGAGTTGGAGTTTCTTTTGGTCCAGATGGTTGATTGCAGCTGAATTGATACTGCCTTGAATCGCGCTGGGGCCGTCATTCTGGATGCGATTCTGTAGTTCCATAAGTCCATCCAGCACGGCCTCAGGACGTGGAGGACAGCCAGCAATGTAAACGTCTACCGGGATCACCCGATCAATTCCCTGCAGCACAGAGTAATTCTGATAGAAGCCTCCGGAGGAAGCACAGGCACCAAAAGCAATCACCCACTTTGGCTCAGCCATTTGGTCGTAGACGTTGCGTAGGATGGGAGTCATCTTGTGAGTAACGGTGCCGACTACCCAGAGAACATCGGACTGGCGTGGCGAAAAACGAGGAATTTCTGCACCAAAGCGCGAGACATCGTAGTGAGAGCAAGAGGCGGACATGTACTCCATTCCGCAGCAAGCTGTGACGAAGGGATACTGAAACAGGGAAAACTTGCGTGCCCAGTTGACTACGTTGTCAAATTTTGTGGTCAGGAAATCACCGTAGTGGGCAGATTCCATAGGTTCCTTGAACTGAGTGGTGGATCATTCCCATTCCAATGCGCCCTTTTTCCAGTCGTAGACTAGGCCAAGGACGAGTACACCAATGAAGAATAGCGCTGCAATCAGGCCGGGCCAGTGCAACTCGCGAATTTGTACTGCCCAGGGATAGAGAAAAACGACTTCGACGTCAAAAACGAGAAAAACCAGGGCTGTCATGAAAAATTTGACATCGTAGCGCTGCCCTTCTGTGCCTTGAGTCAGGAATCCGGACTCAAAAGGAGTTTGCTTGGTCTCAGTGCTCAGCTTGGGTCCAAAGAGGATGCTGATGGCAGTGAAGACTCCGGCTAACCCGATGCCAACCAAGATCATGATCAAAATGGGAAGGTACTCGCGCATGCAAACTCCAGCAGGCAAAACAAATCAAACAAAATCAGTGGCAGTATTCCATCCGACCTGTCCTTTGTCAAATCAAAGCAAACGCCTCAATTTAGGCTTTAGCGAACGGTTGAGCCAGGTACAACACTTTCTGGAATCTTCACCAACTCAAAGCCTTTTTCCGATTCGGCAAAAAGGATCATTCCTTCTGAGAGCACTCCCCTCAGCTTGGTTGGACGCAAGTTGCTGACCACGATAACACGCTGTCCGATCAAGTCAGCAGGAGAGAACCTCGGGGCTACTCCAGAAACGATAGAGCGCAAGCGCCCTTCTCCGAGATCAACTTGTGAGTGCAGTAGCTTATCTGATCCAGCGACAGGGGCACAATCTCGAATCAGGCCAACCTTCAGTTCAACTTTGTTGAATTCATCAATATTTAATGGAGTTGCGGCGGATCCAGGAGCAGAATCTTCTTTGGGGGTTGGTGCTTCCTGTTGTACTTTGGGTACCTGGATTTTAGGAAAGAGGGGTTCGGGCTTAGGGAGTGCTGTGCCGCTTTGTAATAATCCTGGCTGAAGCTCTGTAAGTTGAGGAAGCCCTTCTAACCCAAGGGTTGTTGAGGCAAGCTTCATTTTCTCTGGCATTACCGGAGCAAGTAGGCCTACCAAGATGCGTGTGGCATCGAGGGCGGTGTAGAGCACAGTACCTAGACGCTCACGCTGATCTGGTTGTTTGGCGAGCTGCCATGGAGCTTGCTGCTGCAGATATCCATTGACTTGACTGGCCATCCAAGCGATGTGTTCGAGCGCTTTGTGCAGATAGAACTGACGAATGAATTCCTGCACTTGCTCCACTCCATTTTGAAACTGTGCTCGGAGTTCTGTCTCTGCATCGGTCAATGGACCACACTCTGGAACCGACTCACTAAAGTTCTGGCGACTCAGGTTGACACTTCTGCTAAGGAGGTTGCCAAAGTTGTTCGCAAGATCGCCATTGTAGCGAGTGATGGCTAGCTCCTCAGTGAAGTTCGCGTCTTCACCAAAGCTCATGTCCCGTACGAGGAAGTAGCGCAGTCCATCCACTCCCAGTTTTTCCTTCATCGCCAGAGGATCGACCACATTTCCAAGAGTTTTGCTCATCTTCGATCCGCTGCTTACCCAGTGACCATGAACGACCAATCTTGCGAAAGGGGTCATGCCAGCTGCCTTGAGCATGCAGGGCCAATAAACGGCATGGGTCTTCAGAATGTCTTTGCCAATGATGTGGTGACAGACAGGCCAGTAGCGTTGGAACAACTCACCATCTGGACAGTCGAGCGCAGAAGCGTAGTTCAGCAGTGCATCAAACCAGACATAGGTCACAAAGTCGCTGTCAAAAGGCAGTTCGATTCCCCAGGTCAGGCGTGATTTTGGGCGTGAGATGCATAGGTCCTGCAGCGGATTTTCCAAAAATCGTAAGACCTCATTGCGATATCGTCCCGGATAGATCCAGTCAGGTTGATCCTTCAGCATTTGGACAAGCCAGTCTTGGTAAGCGCTCATTCGGAAGAAGTAATTGCGCTCTTGGCGAAACTCAGGGACTGTTTGGTGAGTTGGACATTGTCCCTCAACGAGTTCACTCTCGTTAAGAAATTCTTCACAACCCACACAATAATGGCCTTCGTATTCCTTCAGGAAAATTTCGCCGTTGTCATAGATTTGTTGCAGGATCTGTTGAACGATTTGCTTGTGGCGTTCTTCGGTAGTACGGATGAACTGATCTGGCTCGATGTGTAGTTCAGGCCAAAGTTCTCTGAACTTTTGGGTCATCATATCAACAAACGCTTGCGGCTCCATCTTCGCTTTGGCCGCAGATTCAGCGATTTTTTGGCCATGTTCATCGGTACCTGTGAGAAAGTAAGCATCTTCCCCGAACAGTCGCCGAAAACGGATGATGGCATCACTGACGATGGTGGTGTAGGCGTGACCAATGTGCGGATTGCTGTTGACGTAGTAAATCGGTGTTGTGCAATAGAAGGTTTGGCTCATGCGTTCCTACAGTGGCTGAGAATCAATCAGAAGAGGGCAGGATAATTTGTGGATCTTCAGGGTGAGGGCGATAGAGTACAATGGTACGTCCGATGACCTGAATGATTTCTAATGCTGGCTGCTCTTCAAGAATTTTAGCGCTTTCCCGTGGTGTGTTGGGAGCATTTTCCAACACCTTCAACTTGATCAACTCATGTTGTAAAAGAGCAGTGTTCAATTGCTCCAGGAACTGATCGCTGAGTCCGTGTTTGCCCAACTGCAACAATGGTTTGAGTGAATGTGCAAGGGCACGAAGTGCGCGTCGTTGTTTTCCGGTCATCATCAGAAATGTTGAGAGAAAAAACGTGCATTCCAACGAACTTTCTCCGCAAAAACAAGTGAATTTCGGTGTGATTATGAAACGGAAATGGGGACAGCATTTTCTGGTACGGGAACGCTATGTACAACGTATGATTGAGCTGGCTGGTGTGCAGGCTGGAGACCAAGTGTTGGAAATCGGCCCTGGCAGAGGAGTACTGACCAAAGCCCTGCTGGAAATTGGTGCTTTTGTGAAAGCCGTAGAAATTGATCCAACCCTACAAGGTTTTCTGCAGCAGGAATTTGCTGGATCATCTCAATTTCAATTGTTATGTGGAGATGCGCTCGCATTGCCAATTGAGGAGATACTCCCTGCGAGTCAACCTGCTCGAATTGTTGCCAACTTACCTTACAACGTGGCAACAGCAATCTTCTTTCACCTACTCCCCTGGAGAGAATACTGGAATTCTTGGACCTTGATGGTTCAGTACGAAGTTGCTCAACGAATCTGTGCTACTGCAGAAGGGGGGAAATCGTTCGGTACACTCTCTCTTGCTGGAAGTCTCGGATTTGAACGTAAATTAGCTTTTGAAGTTCCCCCGGATGCTTTTGCTCCTCCTCCAAAGGTGAATTCTGCTGTCGTGCATTTGTGGCCTAGAAAAAGTGGCTGGAGCCAGGAACAAGAACAAAACTTTCTGGAATTTGTAAGGCGCCTCTTTCAACAGCGGCGAAAGACGTTGATAGGCAACCTGAAACAGCAGTTTCCAAATTGGTTTCAGCAGGAAAGAGAGAGTTTGGAGGAGCAGTATTTGAAGTTGCGGCCCGAAAATCTGGAATTCGGGGACTGGCGCAAACTATACGAACAATTTTGTGAGGGCGGATGAACTCTTCACTAGGAAAGGAGAAAGCCTGCCAAACAGCAGGCTTTTGCAACTAGCGCATGGTCGTGGACTGGCGGACTCCACTATCGGTGCCGGCGGCCCGTCGAAGTTCATTGATTGGGAGGAATGGCATGAAGTTTTGCCCCAGCTTCTCGTCAGCAATGACCTTGTTGACCTTGGGCAAGACCTCTTCCATTGTCTCGATATAGATACGAGCCTTGGTAATGTCTTTGGCCTTGCGGTATTCCTCGTAAATCTGCTCGAAGCGGCTTGCCTTACCCTGCGCCAGCAGAACTGTCTGCTCCGCGTAAGCTTGAGCGTCATTCACAATCTGAACACCTTCGCCTCGGGCTTTCGGAATCAGATTGTTCTTGTAACCTTCGGCTTCATTGATCATCTTCTGCTGATCTTCGCGAGCACTGACCACATCTTTAAAGGCTTCTTTAACCTCATCTGGTGGATGCACATCCTGGAGTTTGACGTTCACAATGGAGATTCCAGAGTCGTAGCCTTTGAGGATTTCCTGTAGCAAGGTGGCCGTATTTGTTTCGATCAAGCTTTTGCCAACAGTCAGTGCATCCATTACCTTGGTGTCTCCGATCACTTCACGCATAGCCGATTCAGAGGCCGCACGTACTGTCGATTCTGGCTCAGTCAAGTTGTACAAGTAGCCTTCCAAATTATTGATGCGATACTGTACAGTGAACTGTACGTTGATAATATTCTCATCACCAGTAAGCATCAGAGATTCCTTCAGTACTTGCCGATAACGAGCTGGAGGCCCTGGGTCAATGGTACGGAAGCCAATTTCAAGTCGGCGCACTTCTGTGACCTTCTCGATGTCTATATTCTCGATAGGCGAGGGCAAATGGTAGTGCGGACCAGGCCCGACAACGCGGTCAACAACTCCGAAACGCTTTACTACGGCCTGTTCTTGAGGGTCAACGATGAAGAATCCGGTTGCCAGCCAGACAGCGGCTGCAACAACGATCAAAATTAGGCCTGCGTTGCCTTGAGGCAGACGGTGCCGGAAGCGATTCTGCAGATTGTTCAGCAATTCATCAACATTCGGCGGAGTTGGTTGCCGCTTGTCCCAAGGTGATTTACGAGGTGGCTTGTTCCAGGAGTCCATGAGGTCCGTTTATAGAAGTTGGGCGTTGGTACTCTTTACTAACAGCCTAGAAAGCAGGGCAGAAAATACAAGAAAATTCGATGGTTGCCGATTTAGGCAGTCAGAATTTCTGAGCCATTGGAGGTGACCCGAATGGTGTGTTCCCACTGGGCGGAGAGTGATCCGTCCTGCGTGACAGCCGTCCAACCATCGCGGAGTAATTTACATTCTGGACGACCGATATTGATCATTGGCTCAATGGTGAAGACCATATTGGGTTGAAGCAATACGCCCGTATTGGGCTTGCCATAATGGAGAATTTGAGGCTCTTCGTGGAATTCAATACCAACTCCATGACCCGCGAAGTCTCTGACCACAGAATAGCCCAAGCCTTCTGCATGAGTCTGAATTGCGTGGCCAATGTCTCCAGTAGTTTTACCAGGCTTCACTTGCTGGATGCCAATCTGTAGGCATTGCTGGGTAATATCGACTAGATTTTTTGCCTCTTCCGAGACATCTCCAATCAGGAACATCCGGCTTGCGTCACCATAGTAGCCATCGAGGATACTGGTAACGTCGACATTGATGATGTCCCCCTCCTTCAGTACTTCGTTGCCGGGAATTCCATGACAAATGACATTGTTGACCGAAGTACAAACGCTTTTAGGAAATCCTACTGCTGATTTGCCACGATAATTGAGTGGTGCAGGGTAGGCGTTGTTGGCCAAGGTTTCTTCGTGAACCCAGTCATTGATCTGTTCGGTTGTAATGCCTGGACCTATTCGCTCCTGCACCATATCTAGAATCTTGCGAGTCAACTGGCCACTACGCCGAATGCCTTCAATCTGCTCTTCTGTCTTGATGATCACCCCTCGGGTTCCTCGTCTTCCAAAAGAGCTCATCTTGTCGCGTAGCATGTGGCACTTCTTGTACTTTTTGCCACTGCCGCACCAGCACAAATCATTACGGGAAGTTTTCATGGAATCTCTTGGATGCTGCTCATCGGAGCAGAGTCAGTATACGTGAGAACTGATAGCCAGAAGTCAGGCTTTCGCGTGGATCGTGGGACCAGTAGATGATTTGGCCTTTGCCACTGATTTCATCAACATCTACAAATCCCCAGTAGCGACTGTCCGCGCTGTTGTAGCGGTTGTCTCCCATCACGAATAACTTACCTTCGGGGATCTGGACTGGCCCGAAGTTACTGACTGGTCCATCACTAAAGCTTTGGGACTGATCGGATTGCCCTTTCGGACGATCAAAAAAAGCATAGGGTTCATCCAATTCTTTCCCGTTGATGAACACTTTATCATTGCGAATTTCCAGGGTCTCTCCTGGGAGTCCAATCGTCCTCTTGATGTAATCAATCGACGGATTTTTTGGATAAGGGAAGATGACAATATCTCCCCGTTTGACTGGGTCAGTAAAGACTCGTATACCCAGAATCGGAATTTCTGTGCCATAGGTATACATTGTCGCGAAGATGTGATCTCCAATTTGAATGGTAGGGAGCATCGATCCTGAAGGAATCTTGAAGGGCGCAAACAGGTAGGTGCGCACCACTGTGGCGACGATCAGCGCAAATATCAGGGCTTCAACCCATTCACGGATCGAACGGTTTGGAATCAGACGGTCTAAGCGACAATACCCCTTGGCACTTCGAAGAAGGAGTTTTTCGTTGTTACGAACCGCGGCTGTCTCGGGCAACTCTGCTCGCAATTCTTCGGGAGTTTCGAAGAACTTTTCCTCAAGATGAGATAGTTGACGGATGACTTCTTCGCTCAGTCCCTTGCGTTGTAATTTGCGAAAGGTTTTCTGTGAAAATTTGTAGGAAATGAGAGGAAATAGGTTCATTGTGTGGCAGTACTGAGAGCGGACACGGCAGAATCAAGGAAATGAAGAAGACCATCTTTGGGGCAAGCCCGTTGAGAGGGCAAGGCAAAAGTGAGTTGGACAAGCTTATGGATTCAAGTACCGGAAAGAGCAAGGTGAGAGATAGATTGCTTTTCTGAAGAGTGAAATATCGTTTCCTGAATGGTGTTGGAGTAACGCAGAATCCCCAGTTCATCGAAACTCTGCAGAAAGCGAGTGTTGGGATTCCATTTTTGGCAAAATTGTTGACTCTGCTTTGTATTGGTCAAGATCATTTGGGCTTCGCTACAAATTTCTGGAAGTGCTTTTTTATTAGTTGTTTGCTCTGTGTCTTCTGTTTCTAAATGATGGTAAATCAGATCGCTGAGTCCAGCAGCTTGGGTAATTTGACTCCCATCTGTGAGAAAGGACCAAACAAGCGGGTTTTCCCAGCCAAGTTGCTGGAAGCGATGTCGAAGTAGCCACCCCAGTAATTTATGGTGAATGGGGGTTTTGCTCAACAAGGGAATTTTGCTCGCAGACCAGACGTAGAGATTTGCCTCAGTTTGACGGATTGGAGAGATCCATCGGTTTATCGTCTCTTGCCAGGAAAGTCTTGTTTGCGATTTTTGGGAGTTGACGGTGGCGAATAGAACGCGATGGCCAGTTCGAGCTAGATGTTGGGCCAGTTGTTGCTCGTAAAAGGAGGAACTGTGATTCCATTCGTGATCTGTGAGTACAATCAAATCTCTAGGCCGTTGGGAAGCTGGTCCCAGGCTTACTTCTTCCCACCATTGGGCTCTGGAGAAACGCTGAGTTCCTCGGAATTGCCAATAGCCCTTCAACAGCGCTTTGATCATTGACCAGGGTAGTAGGTGGATTTTTTGAGAGTACGCGAAGAGTTGGGACAGTCCCCAGTGTTGCAGATTCCAAGTTCTTAGTAGGAGGCGATAGCTTAAGAGGGTTCCTGAAGCATAGATAAACAGCAAAAGCAAAGCTGGTAATTGAGTAGTTGGTAAGAAAATTATGCTTGTCAGGACCAGCATCTGCACAAGTGCAATCAGGCTGTAGCCCCATTTTTTTAAGTTGGGGATCTGGAGGCCGCATACTTGATGGATGTCCAATTGCTGTGAGGCGCGCCATGGGAATCGTCGACTCAGTAAGCCATCAAAAAAGTAGCGCTTTGCCAATTGAGTTGGACGAGAAGCTTTTGGAGCTAAGGGAGGATGGTAGACGATCAGATCCTGGGCAAAGGGAATGGAGAAGCCTCCTTCGAGAATTGAGAAAGCCAGGTCTGTGTCTTCTCGGAAAGGAATTTTGTACCCAGAGTGGAAATGGCAAAATTGTTTGCGAACCAGCAAGTTACATGTTGGATATCGACCGCCCTGACGGTTTTCAGTCTGGTGTGTCAAGGGCGTGATTTGTTCTCGATTACCAACGATAGTCTGACCCTCAACAGCTCCTGCGCTTGGTTGGTCGTGAATCCAAACCAACGCTGATTCCACCCAATTTGAGTCAGCTTGTACATCAGCATCTAGTAGGCCGATCCAATTGAATCGGGCCAAGGCTACTCCAGCGTTACGGGCTCTACCTGGTCCAGTACGTTGTTGATGTAG
>WTIF01000331.1 GCA_011522845.1 Deltaproteobacteria bacterium | reverse complement strand
AACCAGTTGCTGCTGCTGATGAATCTGACAATGTTAGCAATGCCTCGGGTGTAGATTTAGATGAGAGTTTAGAGGTTAGTGATAACGCCACAGTTGAGGAGAATTCAGAAAGCTCGATTGATGATACTGAAAATGCCAGTGAATCTTCAGAGGCAGATTCGAATGAAAGTTCAGAGGTTATTGACAATGCCATAGTTGAGGAGGACTCAGACACCGTCATTGGTGCTACTGAAGACGAAAACAATACCTTTAATGCTGATTTGATAATTGATACTACTGACAGTAATTACAGTATTTTAGCGAATCCTGATGGTTCGTTGGCATTCAATGCTGTAAACGGCATACCCAATCCTGGTATATTGGTACATCGAACCAGTCAAGACTCAGTTAACGTAGTAAGCCGCTATTGCACGCATTTGGGTTGTACGGTTAACAGCAACTATGTTTGTGCTTGTCACAACAGCCGATTTGGTAAGGATGGGAGTGTTCTTCAGGGTCCAGCTTCTATTCCTCTTAAAACCTACACTGCGACAGTGAACGGTGACAGCATCCTGATCAATTTTTCTTAGTTGTCCTCCCTGAAATAAAAAATTTCTAACCATTTGAATTAGCTCATATTGGTAATCTTCATATAATTTCATGGGCTAAAACATTAGCTTGGATTCACTAGGTTTCTTAACTCTTCCCCCCACTATCCTCCGAGTCTATTCGGATCGTTGGCATACTTGGAAGCACAATAACGTTGCATCTGTCAACCAATCCGAAAGAGGCATCATGGAGTTTGGACAAAGAGACAACACCTACATCATCATTGCGCTCTGGACAGCCTGTACTGTTGGAGTCTGCGTTTCTCTGGCAGTTTTGGAAACATTGCTGAAAGTGCCGGCGGTCCAGTAATAAATCTATCAAATCTGAATCCCGCTAGGGTCAAGCCACTTCTGAGCACTACCTGCCTTGTGCAGGTGTAACTCTTAAACAACAGTGCCAGCAGGTTTTTTCATATTTGGCACCAGTGGCTAATCAATAGTGAGGTTCAATTGCCCATGCTCACCTAGCTGAGTACAGTTCTGCTTCATAGGGTTCTCAGAATCGCCATCACGCTTGGTTTCTAAACCGTCCTTGAACAACCTCACTGACCATAAAGCCGACTAGTGCAAGCCCTGACTGTTTCAGGCCCTGCGTCCAATACTATGCTTTCCAGAACGTCGGGCCTTCGCTCAATTCTTCTTTGTTCTGTTCTTGACTTCAAATGCTGGTGGTGGGATAGATTTGCAATCAACTTAAATGACTGCAACGCAAACACTGTGGGGGGGGGTATGAGATTGTTCACATTTATTCTGGCAGCATTGCTGTACTTCCCAACCATAGCAATTGCTGAACTAGGGCCAGAGACAAACAAGCTTATTCGCAGTTTTTCTATAGCAGATGAGCTTCTATACAATGGTGTGATTGGTGAAGAGTGCTATCCACTGGGATTTGATTTCGACAGCCATGATGAAATTTTAAAACAGCAGCTCCGGTTACGCAGAATAAAACCAATTCACTATCTTGATGGTGATATCGGAAGACTACAACTGAACACGTTCACACTATGCCCAATTGAAGGAATCGCAACTATCCAAGCATATCTAAGAGTAGTCTTAAGTGATTCAAGCAACGACCATATAATCATTGGCTGGGATATTGGGCATGTAAATCAGAACTACAGCGCCGATGACATCAACAGAGAATTAAAAAATTAGATAGATGAAAAATTATCAGAATTTATAGGTGCTTGGATGGAAGTTGAAGATCTTGGCTCTCAGCATTCAGTCAATCAATTCTGAGTAGATATCTTCTATCATTTTGCATCACGTTGAGCCAGGAATTGGTGATGCGAACCCCACACTCTTCAGAAATTCTTCAAAGTCTACCCTGATTAGCAATCTTTAATGGCAGTATCTCCATTGGGCATAATTGTGTTGCAAAACTTAGCTCCTTTCAGATCAGCAAAATCCAATGTAGCTCCACGTAGGATAGCCCTCTCTAGGTTGGCCTGACGAAGGTTGACCTCTTTCATATTAGCCCCGGTCATATTAGCCCCTCGTAAATCTGCTCCTAACATCACCGCCCCAGTAAGGTTGGCATTGAGAAAGTTGGCTCCACTAAGATTGCCCTCAGAAAAATTTGCGTATCTCAGTTCTGCTCCAATCAAGTATGCTCCCCGTAAACTGGCAAAAACTAAATTGGCTTCTCGTAAAATGGCCCGTTCCAGATTAGCAAAATCCAGGTTGGCAGCCCGCATATTTACATTGGAGAGATTTACTCCATAGAGGGGTGCCTCAGTCAGCTTACAATCAATGCATTGATTAATAGCCTTCAGTTTGTCTAAATCCGCTTGATCATATCCGAACGCCGGAGTGGAAAGAAATGCAATTGCCAGTGACAGAATGGTTGATCTCTTCATGATGGAATCCGTGATTTGATTGCTTCGATAGTTTAACCTAGTAATTTCGTCTGTCTGATCAGTCATAGTCTTCCCAGTTCCAGTCTTGGCCTTCGCTAGGGTCGTCATCCAAAGGTTCAGAAATGGTTTCCTGATTAATCACTTTGTTCTCTTTGTATTTTACTGCAGTCATCAAGGAGAAGAAAACGTCTTCATGGATAAGTCTCGAAAACCGATGTAGGCAAACAAAATCTTCATTTTCATAGATAACTCTGGATGGCCCGAGTTTGCCAAATGTGCCTATGTTTTGAAGGACAGCTTTACTAACCTCACGATCCACCTTGACCCCCTGATTTAGCGATTCGTAGTTAGGATGTACAATTTCATTATATACTGAAAAATCGCCTTTAATGGCCAGTTTCCAAGCTTTGTCAAATGCTTCCGCTTTGGTCATTCTCTTTCCTCATGCTATCCGTGATTTGATTTTTACGTTGGTGTAGTTCTTAACTTCTTGCTGGCCAAATTATTGATAGTCTTCCCAGTTCCAGTCAAGGTGTTCACTAGGATCAAAATCTAATTCTTGTACTGTAGTTTTTTGGCTCAGAATCTGTCCATCTTTATAATTAATCGCTGTAATGAATGATCTGTATCTTGTTTCTGGATCAGAAACTTTTTGATACGCAATGATGCACAGAAACTCATCATTTTCATAAAGGACATCCGGATAACTTGTGAAAATCTCTTCATTTTCTGTTGTCACAATGACTTTATCGTCATCAATATTTGTATAGATACCGGTTCTCAAATCAAATGATCGATAATCTGGGTGATAGATTTGATCCACCAATGAAAAATCGCCCTTCAGCGCAAGGCTCCAAGCTTTCTGGTATATTTTTACTCTACTCATTCGTGATCCTTATAGTTGTAAATGTGCTTTGATTCATTGATGAAGAATTTCACCGACTGTTTGCTGGCTGATTATTCATCTGGGGCCTTACTAATAATTCCTGCAAAACCTCATAAGATTCTCTGGCCATCTGGCATCATCGTGTTATCTAGTTC
>WTIF01000040.1 GCA_011522845.1 Deltaproteobacteria bacterium | reverse complement strand
CATCGTTATTTTTCAAAACAGGCCCAGGCAGTGGTAATCGATTGCTTATTACACTTAGAATCAAAGCACAAAGAAAAGCAAAACCCATTGACGTGGTATCCTTCCAGTCAAAGATTTCTTTTGCCAACAGATAAGAACCCATTCCACTGGAGGCAAACACAATCCCAGCTAGTAGCTTTACTCTGAATTGAAATCTCACAAGCGCATAAGCAGCCATGGATCCAAATGTGACAGCTATCAAACTGGCACCTACAGATATCCAAACTGAATTGAAGAAAGTTGCAAAGAAATCACCTCGACTACCCGAAAAAGCATCTTCCCAGGCACTGAGAGTGGGTTCAAAATCAATCCAGGGGATGTAAGTTGGACCACCTGTGACCGCAATTGGAGATTTGAGTGAAGTAACAAAAATCCAGTAAAGTGGAAACAGTGTAAAAATTAGCCAGACAACGCAGAGTATCTGGAGTAGCCGTTTATTTGTGTTACTTTCCATATTCTTCCACTCGTCTAACGTCTTTTTTCAATCTGAGGTTTTAGGATGAGCATGTATAGAATGCCGAAGATGATAATGAATATGAGAAACAGAAAACTGATCGCAGAGGTATAACCAAGATTGAATTTTTTTAGGCCTTCTTGATACGCGAAAAGAGTTAGTGTTTCTGTAGATATACCTGGGCCACCTCCAGTCATTATGAAGACAGTGTCAATTATTTTGAATGCTTCAACTACTCTGATGAAGATTACAGCAGCTGACAGAGGTAGTAGCATTGGAAAAGTAATTCCTGTGAAAATTTGGAATGATGTCGCGTTTTCTAATTTTGCCGCTTCATAAATATCTGTTGGTAAAGATTGTAAGCCTGCCAACATCATTAAGATCACAAAGGGGGTCCATTGCCATACTTCGACAGTGATCAGTGAAGCGTAACTCCAAGTTGTTTCAGTTAAAAAAGGTGGATTTGGATAGCCAAAAAAAGTGAAAATTTGGTTCAACGGTCCAAATTGCTGATTGAACATAGTCTTCCAAAGCAAAGCGACTGCAATTGGTGTCATCAGCATTGGAAGTAGAAAAGTTACACGATATAGTTTTTCTCCAGCAACCTTACTATGGAGTGCAATTGCGATTAAAAATCCCAAGACATATTGCAATGCTACTGAAATGAATACAAAAGTACTCGTATTCCCAATTACAGACCAAAATCGTTCTTGCCCAAAAAGTTTTACGTAGTTCCCAACGCCAATATATTTTGGAGGCAAGGGGGGAACTAGCCTAGAATTTTGGAAACTTAAATCTAGCGTATAGACGAGCGGAAAAAGTGTGACGAGTAATACAACTAAAGTAGCTGGCCAAATGAAAACATGGCGAGACCAGTCTCTCATGACAAGGTCTCAACTTTGAGTAGTGATTGGATGTCAGTACTTGATGGCATGGCAGGAGCTGTTCCTGGTTTGGTGACAGACAGCGCGGCTGTAGCAGAACCAAATCGGATGGAATCACGCAGAGACTGACCACTGGCTAGAGCATGTGCAAATCCACCGTTGAAGGCGTCTCCTGCTCCAGTAGTCTCGACAACTTTCCCCGTCATGTCGAAAGCTGGGATGTGTTCATCCAATTCATCATTGAGCACATAACAACCTTTTTCGCCCAAGGTGATTAAAGCGGTGCCAACACCCATCTCGCGTAGTTTTACAGCCGCTTTTCTCGCATCCGTGGCATCATTCACCTGAATACCCGTGAACGATGAGGCCTCTGTTTCATTGGGAGTTGCATAATCTGCGAGAGCAAAGATCTCTAGAGGGACTTCCGTAGCGGGCGCTGGGTTGAGAATGGTTGGAATTCCATGAGCTTTGGCAATTTCCAATCCTCGTTTTACAGTAGGGGAAGACACCTCAAAGTTAGTCATGAAGATTGATGCTTCCGCAATTCTCGAAGTGGCCTTTTCCACATGCTCTGGACCAAGTAATCCCGCAGCCCCAATTACGACAATGATCGCATTATTACCTGTTACATCATCAATGATAATATCCGCAGCTCCCGTATCCTGTTCTTTGGTTTGGAAAACGTAATCGGTGTTGACGCCTTCAGTGGAATACAAATCAAGAGCAATCTGAGCGAATGCGTCTTCTCCAAGCATTGCAATGAAGCTAACTTCTGCTCCTGCTCTTTTGGCAGCTACCGCCTGATTGGACCCCTTCCCACCAGGCCCAAGTTTAAATAGAGGACCGATTACGGTTTCACCCATCACAGGCATTCTTGGGGTGCGAAAGGCAAGATCCGCAACAAAAACACCTAAAATGACAACTGGCTTCATAAGTTGCTCTCCAGTTTATTGAAGATTGTCAGACCACGTTTCCGTCTGGATCCAATACACCTTTTACCAAGACAAAGCACCCATAGGATCTCCTTTCATTTCCAGCACAAACAACGGCGTACGCATTGCGGGCTCGCTCGTAAAAGGCAAAGCGTTCTATTGAGCCCATCTTCCACTGATCACCTGAAGTCTCCTTCACGACTCGTTGCATATCCTCGTGACAAGGGACCAACTCATCTGGATTCCCAACAACTTCCATTCTCAGCACGGCATGCTCGACAAAACTATCCAAGGGGAACACCGAGAGAATCGCCCCTGCTGCTTCAGGGATATCGACCCCGTTCATGTTGATCAACTCACCGGTGATGGTATGTGCGGCTACGGAGGCAGATGGGAAATTGCAGTCAGCCAGAATCAGTTCATCACCATGACCCATAGAGCGAAGAATATAAAGCAGATCTGCACTTAGCAGTGGATGAATGTTTTTGAGCATGTTGCCTCCCCAAATGATTTTTTAAGCAATTCAATTAGAAAATACAGATTTAGATCATATTTTTTCAATCAAGCCAATCCCCAATTTTTGAATTCTTCTTGTCGCACATAAGAAACCTGAGCACCTGAACGCTGGACACTAGCGGCCGCAGCCCGATTTGCTTGCTCTGCTGCTTGCCGCAGATTTTGATGCCTTACCCATTCGGCAGCCAATACCCCCACAAAAGCATCACCAGCACCAAGGGTACTTACGACCGGTACTTTATAGGCTTGAAGGTGATCAATACCCTCTGCACTGCTCAATAAGACACCCTTTTCTCCCAGAGTGATTAAGACATTTGAACAATGTTGGTGAAGCTGCTGTGCTGCTATTTCTGCGTCTTGAGTGTTTTCGATTTCAAGGCCAGTTAAGGCAGAGGCTTCCACTTCATTGACCACTAGCATGTTGATCCAATCCCACCATGACTGAGGAATGTTTGCAGCAGGTGCAGCATTTAAAAGGACAGGCACGTCAAAATTTAGAGCCATTCTTCCAACAGCATCAACCGTATCGAATGGAATCTCCAGTTGCTGAACTACCAAGCCAATATCTTTCCAGAAAGTAGGATCTGGTTTGAGAAAATCAGACGTAACATATTCGTTTGCTCTTGAAATTACAACGGCCTGGTAGCGACCAGCCTGGTCAACAAAATCAAGTGCTAGGCCTGACCCGATAGGGTGAGTTTGCAAAAGATCCAAATTCACTCCTGCACTGAGCATGGCCTCCCGCAAGATGGTTCCTGCCTCATCATCACCGAGACAACCAACGAATTGGGTTTGTGTGCCCCACAGCGAGGCCGCAACTGCTTGATTGGAACCCTTACCACCCGGGTGCTCTTCATATCTTTGCCCCATGATTGTTGCTCCAACAGCAGGTAGCTGATCAACGTAGACCATCCTGTCCAAGTTAGCAGCACCAACAACCAAAACTCGTTTTTTCAGAGTTCCTCCATTGCTTCGAAAGTTTTCAAAATGTCATGATCTGATTGCCAGTTGCTTAATCCTTTAGCTTCTAGCTCAGCGGCCTGATTCCACCAACGAGTGCAACGTCTAATGTTGGCTGCTGCCTCACGAACGGGATCTTCATTGATTGGGAAGGTGTCAAAATATAGGTGACCATCATATTGAATACGTTGAAGCCAGAGGAGGCATTCCAAGGTCTGTTGTGGATGAACAGAACCAAGGAGCATCCCATCTTCACAGCCTGGACGGACAAAGCCATCATTGAGCTGCATGCCCCAGAGTTTTTTTTGCTTCCCAACCAGCGCTACAGACTGTGCAGGGTTTTCCCCTGCCATCAGGCAGTGACCAAAATCTAGGGTGAGTCCCATGTTCTCCCGGTCAACTTCTAGTACCATCAACAATCCAGCCCCCGTAGTGTTCTGTATGAAGTAGCGGCGTGGCTCTGTTGGTTTTGGTTCCAAAGAGACCCTAAGCTCTGGAAAAAAATCACAGACTTCTCTGAAACCCTGAACAACGTACTGCCAAAGTTCACTGTAATTTACCTGGAGAGGATAGTCATAGCCGTCATAGGCAGGCCAGACAATCAATTCTCTCGCACCCAGCTCCCTCGCCCATTGACCAGCATTCAGGGTTAGCTGGATTGCTTCACGTCGAAGGGATGCAGCCGGATTCGTGAAAGCGCCCAAGCTGAAATGCTTCGGATATCTCAGACAAACGGCTCCAGTCGATAATCCTGCTTCAGAGAGCGCGATCTTGACTTCAGCGAGTGAGTAGCCTTCCAAGTGTTCAGGGTAGTTAAAATCAACAAGTTCAAGCCCAGTGATGGTCCCCTGTCGATGAATCCAACCAATGAGATCTTCTCGACCTTCCCAAAGCTCAGGTTTTGATTTCATAGAATTGAGACGGGAGGCAAATGCTGGTAGGAGAACTGATGACATGATAAATGGATTATGAAGGTTGATAAATTTTTAGCAGATATCAAAAATTTAACTTATCGAATTATTGGGTTCAGGGAACTGAAACAAGCTTTTTCAACATCGTTCCGATTGGTTTACAGGTTGGTCTTATGCTGAACCTGGAAAAAGAAAGATACCTAATTCTTTGGGCAAGCAGGTTGAAACTTGAAATTCTCACTAGAGAAGAGTTTTGTATTAATTCTGGTTTTATTCTTCAGAGTATCGCTGATAGCAAGCTTTGTTGCAGTTAGGCATTTGAAAAAGTCTCTGCCAAACTCGCCACATAATCCCCACTATAGAGGTTCGCCATGAAACGCTTGTTGCCAATCTTGATTGCTTCTTTTTTTACTGCATCCGCAATCCTTGTTGCCGGTTCAGTGCAAGCGGCTGATTTCACCCTCAAGCTGCATCATCTGCTTGGGCCAAAAGCTCCAGCACAGACGCAAATGTTGGAACCTTGGGTAAAGAAGGTAGAAGAGTTGTCAAATGGAAGAGTCAAAATTGATATCTATCCAGCAATGTCCTTGGGAGGCAAGCCTCCGCAACTGATTCGCCAAGTTCGCGATGGTGTAGTGGATTTAATCTGGACTGTAAATGGCTACACACCGGGCTTGTTCCCACGAACAGAGGTCTTCGAACTGCCTTTCATCCATACGAATGATCCTGTGGCCACCAATCTTGCCATGCGCGAGATGTTTGACGAGTACCTGTCTGAGGAATATCGTGGGATGAAGGTGATGTTCCTTCACGTGCACCAGGGGCAAGCGATCCAAATGGTTGATAAGGTTGTGCGGAAGCCAAGTGATTTTGCAGGTACCAAAATCCGAATCCCTACCAGAACCGGCGCTTGGGTTTTGGAAGCCCTTGGAGCAGCTCCAGTCTCCATGCCAGTTCCCGATTTGCCACAAGCTCTCTCCAAGAAAGTAGTTGATGGTGCGTTAATCCCTTGGGAAATCATCCCACCCTTGAAGCTCCAGGATATGACAAAGTACCAGATCGAGGGTGATCAGATGACCCGCTTTGGCACCACGACTTTTCAAGTCTCTATGAACCAAGGCACTTGGGATAAGCTGCCAAAAGACCTGCAGGATATTTTCATGCAGGCCTCCAACGAAGCTTGGGTACGTGAAGTGGGCGAAGTTTGGCACAGAACCGACCTGGGAGGAATTGGATTTGCCACCAAAGCTGGCAATGAGCACATTACACTTAGTCCGGCTGAAACGGCTGAATTCAAAAAAGTCTTGGAGCCTGTCGTTGATCGTTGGATTGAAGAGGTCAACGGATCAGGCATCGATGGTAAGGGGCTTGTCAGCAAGGCGCGAGAACTGGTCGCTAAGTATTCCCAGTGAGTACATGGATACTTGAGATTTTTATAGAGATTTCAAGATGTTGAGGTGGGCCACGAACCTAATTATTGGTTGGGCCCTGCTCGGAGGTGTGATCCTGCTGCTCATTGTACTAATGACCACCTACAGTGCGGCAGCCGGGTTTTTGATCGCCTCGCCTTTCCCTGGTGATTTTGAACTCACTGAAATGGGTGTGGCTGTCGCTTCCTTTGCTTTCCTGCCCTACTGCCAACTGACTTTCGCTAATGTGTCTGCGGATGTCTTTACGGCAAAGATGAGTCCTTGTAAAGTGCGCATCTTGAGCCGAGTTGGGTCTTTGGTTGCGGCAGCCTTCAGTATTTTGTTACTCTGGCGAATGTATGAAGGATTATTGGATTACCAAATGTATTTGGAGACCACAACGATCCTACAAATACCAATTTGGTTCGCTTTTCTTCCTGCTCTGTTTTCCCTCCTCCTTCTCCTTTTATCTTCCCTGATTACCTTTGTCCATCCCGATGGAGTCCCTGAAACAGCTCTAACCTCTTAATACTGCCACATCCATGTCATACGAATTACTAGTCGGATTGGCAGGCCTTGGAGGGCTGTTATTGTTGATTGCGTTAAGGATTCCAATTGCTTACGCAATGATTGTTACAGGTGGAATTGGGGTGACGATCCTGAATGGGCCTTTGATCTTCATGTCTCAGCTGAAAGATTTGGCCTACATTCAGTTTTCCATCTATGACCTGTCTGTGGTTCCAATGTTTGTGTTGATGGGGAATCTAGCAACTAAGGCGGGGCTTTCAAAAGAACTGTTTCGAGCAGCTAATGCCTGGGTGGGATGGGTACGTGGCGGTGTCGCCATGTCTGCCATCATCGCATGTGCAGGGTTTGGAGCTGTCTGTGGTTCTTCTTTGGCTACAGCTTCGACAATGGGAAAGGTTGCTCTACCTGAGTTGCGTCGTTACCAATATAGTGGATCTCTCGCTACTGGCACCCTGGCAGCAGGTGGGGTGTTGGGAATCCTGATCCCTCCCTCTGTGGTTTTGGTCGTCTATGCGATCATCGTGGAAGCAAACATCATTGCGATGTTCATGGCTGCGATGATTCCTGGTTTGTTGGCAGTTGGTCTGTTTTTGTTGACCATTGCGGTCTATGTTCGCTTCTTTCCTGAGGCGGGACCCTCGCGTGAGCCAATGGATCGTCAGGAATTCTGGAATGCGACTCTGGGAGTTCTGCCGGTTTTAGCGATCTTTGTAGCGGTGATTGGTGGAATCTATTTTGGTTTGTTTAATCCCACTCCAGCCGCCGCCGCTGGTGTCTTTCTGGTAGGAGTGCTGGGAATCTGCCGAGGTCTGATCAAGATTCCACAACTCAAAGCAGCCTTGTTGGAGACCGCCAAGACTTCAGGCATGATCTATTTGATTCTGCTTGGGGCCGAGATGCTCAAGATCTTCATGTCTCGTGGGGGGGTTCCCCAAGCGGCTGTGGAGATCATGCAATCATCAGGACTGGATCCGATCACAATTCTTCTGCTGATGCTAGTGTCATTGATTGTTCTGGGATGTCTCATGGACTCATTGTCCATGATCTTACTGGCGATGCCTTTCTTTTGGCCTGTGATCGATGGTCTCGACTTTGGTTTGGGACCGGAAGAACTGAAAATCTGGTTTGGAATCCTAGCGCTGATTGTCGTCGAACTTGGTTTGATCACTCCACCTGTTGGGATGAATGTTTTTGTGATCCATGCGATGGCTGATGATATTCCCATGAGTGAAACATTCAAAGGAGTGATGCCTTTCTTCGGTGCAGAGTTATTCAGAGTCATGCTTCTGGTAGCATTTCCTGGCATTGTTTTGTGGCTCCCACGTCTACTCTCCGGATGAATCAATGAAGCTGAAGTATAGTGTGCTCGGAGCAGGGGCGATGGGCTCCGTTTTTGGTGCAAGACTCGCTCTACAAGGGCATCCTGTCGAACTACTCAATCGAACTCCCGATCACGCTCAGGCGATTAAAGAGCAGGGTGGATTGATCTGTCACTTGGACAAACAGAAGCATCTGATTACTTTACAAGCCGATTTGGTTACTAAAGCTAAACCTGCAGATGTGGTTTTTCTCTTCACGAAGACCTACCAAATTAAAGAAGCCATGGCCAATCTGCCTGCAACCCTTCGGTCTGCCCATTTCATCACACTGCAAAATGGTTTGGGTAACGGGGATCAGGTTGCGGCTTATGTCGGGATCGATCAAACTGTCGAAGGCGTTTCAATCATGCCTGCTGAGTTCATCAAACCAGGTGAGGTCGGTTCTGCTGGTAGCTCAGAAACTTGGATGTTTTCAGCCAATGGAGAGTATAGCGAGATCGTGAATCAGGTTGGTGAAGATTTGAATCAAGCAGGTCTGAAAACTCATGTCACCAGTGATGTACGCACATTTATCTGGCAAAAGGCTTGTTTCAATATGGCAATGAATGCCTTGTGCAGTCTAGTTGATGGTTCTCCGGGTCTGCTTCAACAGTTTCCGGACGGACGTCAACTCGCGCACGAAATTGCTGAGGAAGCCATTACCATTGCACAGTTGGAAGGCGCATCCGTGAATCCAGAAAAAGTGCACGGCCTGATTGACTATGCCTGTGCAGACCACACCTATCACCGACCATCCATGCTCCAAGATTTGAAAGCCCAACGCCTGACGGAGATTGAATCGCTCAACGGATACTTGGTGGCAGCCGCTCGCAAGCACGGTAAAGAAGTTCCTCTCGCTCATTTAATGGCGCGTTTGATTCGGTTACGGGAACGGGCTCCTGAGTTTTGGGCTACAGAACCGATTCATCATTAAACTCGTCCCACTCATCTCCAATCGGAGTTTGTACGATGGCACGCAGCTTTGAGATTTTCTGGCCAAGAACCCCTCAAGGAATGGCTGAAACTGAGTGGCAAGCCAGGCTGCAACTCGCTGCTTGTTATCGCTTGGTAGATCACTATGGCTGGACGAGCGTGGTTTATAATCACATAACCCTTCGTATTCCGGGAACAGATCACTTTTTGATCAATCCCTTTGGAGTTCGCTACGATGAACTGCGTGCCAGTGATCTAATTCGGATTGATATTGAAGGGAATCAGATCAGTGATAGCGATTGGCCCGTAAACCGAGCTGGGTACTTGATCCACTCCACAATTCATAAGGGACGCCAGGATCTACACTGTGTCCTGCACACTCATGAAGCTCACTCACAATCATTGTGTGCCACTAACAGCGAAGTGATCCCAGTAACACAGGAAGGCTGTCAATTCTTTGAGCGTGTTGGCTACCATGATTTCGAAGGAATTGTTCTTGACGGGAGTGAGAGCCCTCGTTTGCTGGAAGCTATGGGGACCGAAAACCATACTCTGGTATTGAGAAATCATGGCCTGATTACTGCCGGTCCAGATTGTACTTGGGCCTTTGTTCGACACTTGGCGTTCATTCGTAATGCTGAAGTCCAATTACGTGCGATGTCGACGGGAAAATTACAAAGAATTCCTCCTGGCATCATGGTCAGGACCCGAGAGCAATTTGAGGGAGGTTCTGCGCAGGCCGGTGCCAAAAACCGCCATCCGGAATGGCCTGCCCTCCTCCGTCTCGTTGATCAAAAAGATCCAACGTGGAAACTTTGAGTTTCCACAATCCGTCAAGGTTTTCATTCTAATTTACCGGGGAAAATAGATGCAACAGCCACCATTCCGTGCCGACCATGTCGGAAGTTTCCTACGACCTAAGTTTTTGCTGGATGCTCGCGAACAGTTTCGAAATCAGGAAATTAGCTCTGAGCAATTACTTGAGGTTGAAGACCGAGCAATCCGCGATATTGTCAAATTTCAGGAAGATCTGGGCTTGGAGGGAATCACTGATGGAGAATATCGCAGGACCTATTTTCATACGGATTTCTTGACTCAACTTGGTGGTGTTGTGACTGAGGGAGGTATCAATGTCAGCTTCAAGACAGCGGATGGCTCAATCAATTTTGCCCCACCTGTGATGAAGGTTGAGGGGAAAGTCAGCCACTTGCGTTCTATCCAAGGAGCAGACTTTGACTTTCTGAAATCAACTACAACCAGGACTCCGAAGGTGACCATTCCATCACCGACCATGCTGCATTTTAGGGGAGGTCGCAAAGCAATCAGCGAAGAGGCTTATCCAGAGATGGAGGACTTTTACTCGGATGTTGCGAAGGCTTATCAGGAGGAGCTGCGATCCCTAGCTGAGCGAGGGGCTAGTTATGTGCAGCTAGATGACACGAATCTGGCTTATTTGTGTGATCCTAAGATGAGGGAAGGTGCCCGGCAAAGAGGAGAAGATCCGGACGCCTTACCAAAGCGCTATGCACAGCTGATCAATGCTGCTATCGCAGATCGCCCGGCGGATCTTCGCATCTGTGTGCATCTTTGTCGAGGGAACTTCAAGAGTGCCTGGGTCGCAGAGGGTGGATACGAACCGGTCGCAGAGGTTCTCTTCAATGAGTTGGATGTAGACGGTTATTTCCTCGAATATGATGATGAAAGATCTGGGGATTTTGCTCCCTTGCGGCATGTTCCCAAGAACAAGACAGTTGTTCTGGGATTAGTCACCACAAAACTTCAGGAAATGGAAACCAAAGACGAGTTGAAGCAACGGATTGAAGAAGCAGCTCGCTACATGCCATTGGAGCAAATGGCGCTTTCGCCACAGTGCGGGTTCTCAAGTACGGTTCATGGCAATGACATCGCTTTCGATGCTCAAGCAGCAAAACTGCGATTAGTGACTGAAGTTGCTCAGGAAGTATGGGGTTCACTTTGAAAGATTTCCCCGAAAGTCAATCAAGGAAAATCAAGATGATTCAGGTTTCAGAAGTATGAATCAGCGCGTGCAGGTTGTGATCATAGGTTCGGGTCCAGCTGGATTGCTATTGGGGCAGTTGCTTCACAACATTGGGGTAGAAACCCTAATCCTCGAGCGGCAGTCGCAGGAGTACGTTCTCAGTCGAATTCGAGCCGGTGTGTTGGAGCAAGGAACCACCGAACTGCTTGAACTGGCAGGCTGTGGAGAGCGCATGCGTGCAGAAGGAATGGTTCATTCTGGTTTTGACCTGGCTTTCGACGGCCAACGACATCGAATTGATTTACAGGGGATGAGCGGGGGTAAGACGGTGATGGTCTATGGTCAGACTGAAGTGACCAAGGATCTGATGAATCGTCGTTCGGAGACTGATGGAATCACGATCTATGAAGCTCAAAATGTACAACCTCATGATTTTGATACCGATCGACCATGGGTAAGCTACGAAAAAGACGGGGTTGAACATCGGGTGGACTGTGACTTTATTGCAGGCTGTGATGGTTTCCACGGAATCAGTCGGGCTTCTGTTCCAGACCAAGCGATTGAGATCTATGAGAAGGTCTATCCCTTTGGTTGGCTGGGCATCCTGGCGGATGTTCCACCCGTTTCACATGAGTTGATCTACGCAAACCATCCCAGGGGATTTGCACTTTGTTCAATGCGCAGCATGACTCGAAGCCGCTACTATGTGCAGTGTACTCTGGAGGATAAGGTGGAGGAGTGGTCGGATGACCGCTTCTGGGATGAACTACGCTTGCGTCTCCCGCCTGATGCTGCGGAGCAAGTCACAACGGGACCATCAATTGAAAAATCTATCGCTCCTTTACGCTCTTTTGTCTCCGAACCACTTCGCTTCGGAACGATGTTCATTTGTGGAGATGCGGCTCACATTGTTCCGCCAACTGGAGCGAAAGGCCTCAATCTAGCGGCAAGTGATGTGTTCTATCTCTTCAATGCGCTTCAAGAATACTACGAAGAAAATTCTGAATCAGGTCTTGAGGCCTACTCAGAAAAAGCGCTTTCTCGTGTTTGGAAAGCGGTTCGTTTCTCCTGGTGGATGACCACCATGATGCATCGCTTTCCAGACACGGGCACTTTTGGTCAGAAAATCCAGGAAGCAGAACTTCATTATTTGACCACCTCTATCCCAGCGACCCAATCCCTCGCTGAAAACTATGTGGGCCTACCTTTTTGAATCCTTTATCCACGCCTGTTTCTGCTGAGGGGGATCATGGCATTGGCAGAGGTTGTTGAAGGAACTCCACTGGATATCCTTTTTCCTGCCAAGCATCGATACCATCTCGAAACCAACCTAGCTCCAATTCAGGCCATTTCTCAGCCACTCTTTTAGCTGTATTCCACGAATGCCAGCAGTCAGGGGTGCAATAAAAGATGATCATTCCATCCCATTGATGTGCGTAGTGTTGGAGATAGTCTGCCCAGAGTTCTTCGAGTTACCCGAAACCCACATTGGGTAGCAAGTCACTTCCTGGAATGATCTGTACACCATCAAAGTGCGCTGAAGTAGCCGAACGGGTGATAGAACGACACTTTGTTCAAAGGTGATTCCCTAGGCCATTTCTTATGCTTCTTTGGGAGAGCTGGTCAGGCGATACTCAACCCCAAAGCGGGGGTTCATGCTTGTTGCTGTGAAAATGGATAGGAAAGAAGAAGCGCTGATTTGTTTTCACAAATTTCAGCACCATTCAAAAACAAAACGAGGGATATTGGCTATTCACGAAGTGCCGTACGTTTGACGAATCGACTCAGCGTATGGTGCTCGAAGAATCGTCTGTTCGGTAATGATGCCAGTAACTAGGTTTGCAGGTGTGACGTCGAAGGCGGGATTTCTCACTTTGATGTCGATTGGAGCGGTTCTACGTTCCCCAAAAGCGGTTACCTCTTCTGGGGCTCGTTCTTCAATCACAATCTCAGCACCAGTTGGGGTGTTCAGATCAATAGTGGATGCTGGACAGGCTACGTAAAAAGGAATTTTGAAATAGTTTGCCAGTATCGCGACGTTGAAGGTGCCAATCTTGTTGGCCACGTCTCCGTTGGCGGCTACCCGATCGGTACCCACGATCACCATATCGATTTTTCCTTCTTGCATCATCACAGCAGCCATGTTGTCGCAAATCGTGGTGACATCAATCCCGCTTTGCTGAAGTTCCCAAGCGGTCAGTCGGGAGCCTTGGAGCAGGGGTCTGGTTTCATCCGAATAAACTCGGAAACGGATGCCCTTTTCATGGGCCAGATACATTGGGGCCAGCGCAGTTCCAAGCTCACTGGTTGCCAATCCACCAGCATTGCAATGAGTCAGGATTCCCATCCCCTCTTCAATCAGCGATAGTCCATTTTCACCAATGCCCCGGCAGAGCTTGCGATCTTCTTCATGAATGATCTTGGCTTCTTCTAACAAGACCTGATAAGCAGTTTCGCTGTCTTGCTGATCATTTAATGTTCCAATCATTCGCTTCAGTGCCCAACTTAGATTGACCGCAGTGGGTCGAGCGCTGTTGAGATAATCCGCTTGGCGTTCTGCTTCCAAAAGAAATTCTGGCCAAGTGAGGTCGCGCTGGTGCTGCATGGCGATGACCAGTCCATAAGCACCAGCAATCCCGATCGCAGGGGCCCCCCGTACCCGAAGCATTTTGATGGCTTCAAAAACAGCTTCGACCGTTTTTGGTCGCAACATCACTTCTTCGATGGGTAGACGCGTCTGATCCAACATGATCAGCTCATCTTCTTGCCACTGAAGGCTCAACGGGAGGCTCATAGAGTTC
>WTIF01000358.1 GCA_011522845.1 Deltaproteobacteria bacterium | reverse complement strand
TTATCAATAGTGTTCCTGCGAACTTGACGTTGATCAAATCATCATTTTTTTGCATGCAGCCACGCCATGCTAAGAGGAACGTAAGATTAAAGCCGACACTCAATAAGCTAAGTCCTGAGGAGCCAATGATATCAGCAAACTGCTCAATATATGGGACTTTGTAGTAGGTGAATCCACCAAGGCTCCATTCGAACAGACGAGGATAGTGGGGTTCCAGAATCAGAATCCACAAAATTCTTACAGGAAGATCAGCCCATGAATGTTTGGGTAGAAATGGAAGCAAGCATCCAAAATAGAAGAAGAAGATCAGGCCAACCTCGAGGCCATATCCAACAGCTGTGACCAGGACGGCTAACGGTAGTGGCAGATGACCGTAGACGTGGGCGCTGTTGGTGATGCAATAGCCCCCAATCACGGCACTGATGGATCCCGCAACGAAACTGTAACCAAGAATATTGAAAAATGATTTGCGCCTCTTTTGGGGAATTGAGAGGATTTCTTCATACAATATCAACAATGGCACCAATGCAACTAGCCCCAGTAACGGCAATCCGAACCCTGGGGTACTGAAACCAAACATTACCCCACTGCTCGCGGCTGCAAGAAGTCTACGCCAACGACTGCAGAATGCCCTCCTAGTCCAATGAGAATTAGCCATGATCAATATTACGCCACATTCTATTGATCACCCAATCTTGGTTGATGACGAGGAATACTATCAATTGGTGTATCGGAAGGAGAAAGGCTGGAGCCACTGTGAGAGCCGAAAAGAATGCTTGGCGAAGCTTCACTATCTTCGAGATGGATTTGCTCTTGGCAAGATCGATGAAACTTCTTTTAGAGAAAGGGAAGCAAAATTAGTGCTGACATGGTGGATGCAAGGGCTTTGAAATGCTACTTCTTTGACTCGTGCATCAAATCTCATTTTATGCTGGCGCACTATATTTTTTAAATAAGATGTTCATAGTTTATTCAGGAAATAAATGAAGTATTGCAGTACCCGCGGAGGTGTAAGTGAGCTAAATTTTGATGATGCCGTCATGATGGGCCTTGCCGAAGATGGTGGTCTATTGATACCCCAAGAACTGCCAAGTATTAGAGAGAAACTTAAAGGTTGGCGTTCGTTGACTTACCAAGACCTTTGTCTTGAAATTCTGGATTTGTTCGTGGGGGAGTCTGTTGACAGATCAGAATTAAAAGCAATGATTCAACGGAGTTACGCAAGCTTCCGAACATCAACCATCACCCCTCTTAATCAAGTATCTTCGATACATGTACTAGAATTGTTCCATGGCCCCACCTTCGCTTTTAAGGACGTGGCTCTTCAGTTGTTGGGGAACCTGTTTGAGTCCTTGCTGAACAAAAGAGGCGAGCGATTACGTATTCTAGGGGCAACTTCGGGAGATACTGGCAGCGCTGCGATTCACGGAGTACGACACCGCAAGAATCTCGAAATCTTTATGTTGCATCCTTTTGGCCGAGTCAGCCCTATCCAAGAGCTGCAGATGGTCACAGTGACAGATGAAAATGTACACAACCTTGCTGTGGACGGAACCTTTGACGATGCTCAAAACATTGTTAAAGCCCTTTTCAACGATGTGGAATTTAAAAAATCTCAGCGATTGGGGGCTGTAAATTCAATCAATTGGGCAAGAGTTCTCGCCCAAATTGTCTATTACATATATGCCCACTGTCGTGTGGCACCAAGCTCTGAAAGTCCAGTGATTTTCTCAGTGCCAACAGGAAATTTCGGAAACGTACTGGCAGGATACTATGCTCAGCAAATGGGGCTACCTGTCGAGAAACTAATTGTTGCCACTAATTCAAATGATATTCTCCATCGTCTGTTCAGTAGGGGTGAATACCATCAAGAAGGTGTTCAAGAAACACTTAGCCCCTCAATGGATATCCAAATTTCAAGTAACTTGGAACGCTACCTCTACGACGTGTGTGATCAAGATCCTAAAATTTTACGAAGTTGGATGACGGAATTTCAGGCTTTGGGGAAATTAACGCTCACTGGAAATCATCTAAAGAAGGCTCAAGCCCAGTTTGAGTCGGTTCGTGTGGATGATGAGGAGACTGTCGCAACCATCCAAGAGGTACACTCAAAGTATGGTTACCTGCTGGATCCCCATTCTGCAGTTGGGTATGCTGCAGCGCGTACGATTTCATCATCCAGTCCGGTAATCAGCCTGGCTTGCGCACACCCTGCAAAGTTTGCTGCTGCCATTGAGCGAGCCACGGGGAATCCTCCTCCAGAACCCTCTGAATTAGCCGATCTGCGCAACCGAGACACAAAATGTCATCGTTTACCAGCCACTTCTGAGGCAGTCAGGGATTTTCTGGAAAAAACTGTACACAAGTATGACTGATTCAATTTCTTACTCACAGTTTCGTAAAGACCCACGGGCTTCCTGGACAATTCGACTAAGCCGAAATCTTCAATATCAACTGTTCAAATTTGGTTTGTGGTTGGGAGATCGGCTCACGCTAAGTCAACTTCAAAAGATTGGTCGTGGAATTGGTAAGCTTGCTTATTGGTTACTTTCCAAGGAGAGAGGAATCGCAAGGGCCCAATTGGAGCGTGTCTTTCCGGAGGTCTCTGAATCCACTCGTTCCCAATGGGTGCATGAATGTTTCAAGCACTTTGGGATGCTGTTGATGGAATTCTTTGCCCTCAACCACTTGATGAAACATCATCAAAAGCATGTGAACGTGGAAGGCTATCCAATCGTTGAGCAGGCGTTAGCAAAAGGGAAAGGGGTGATCTTTGTGGGGTTGCACATGGGGAACTGGGAGATGCTTCTGCCCTTTGCTGCAGAAAAAGGACACTATGCCGCCTTAGTGACAACGAACGTTCCAGATGAACGCCTGAATGAGTTGATCCGACAACACCGGCAGAGGGGTAATCTGGAGTTGATTCCGAGGGGAGATCCACAGACGATGAGGAAAATTCTCAACTGTTTCAAGCGAAATGGAATTTTGTTTCTAGCTGTAGATCAAGACACAAATGTTCCAAGTATCTGGGCACCTTTTTTTGGAATGTTGGCCAAGACACCGGTGAGTGTAGCTCGTTTTGCGATGAAAACTGGGGCTCCGGTACTAGGATTTACGACATTGCGGCAACCTGATGGTAGTTTTGAAGTAAAGATTTATGACTGGGGTAGCTTTCATTCAGAATCCAAAGTCTTAGAAGAAGATCTCTACAGGGTTACTCGTTGGATCAATCAAAGAATTGAGGAACTAATCCGTATTGACCCACCTCAATGGGCCTGGTTCCATCGTCGCTGGCGCCATCCAGCCTCCGCAGAAGACGAGGCTTTTTCTCTGATGATGGAGCAAAAGCTTGCAGGAGGATTGAACTAACGATGGCTTTTGTAGTCTCGAGGCAACGAAAAATATTTTATGATCTTGATGGTGAACGAGGGCCATACCTTTTGCTCTATCCTTCGCTTTGGATGGATCTACAATTTTGGGAAGAAGCAGGATACCTGAAGGTGCTACAGCAAGAGTATCGTGTTTTGAGAATGGATCCGCTTGGACAGGGAAGAAGTGATGATTCAGATGATATCGCCGATTATTTGCCAGCAGCAAGGTTACAAGATCTTTGCTGCTTGTTGACGGCTCTTGAATTGGATAACGTCCACTTTCTTGGAATCGGTGAGGGTGCACGTATGGGTTATTTGCTCTCAGCGTGGGAACCGAATCGTCTTCGTTCAATGGCAGTTCTTGATGGGCATCCCTACATTCCTGAGGAATATGAAAAGAAGACTTGGGAACAGCATGTGGATTGGGTCAAAGCGCAGAATTGGGAGAAACTGCGTCAGGAACCTGGTCTGAAAGAATTATCAAATCTTCAATGGGATAGAATTCAAAAAGTAAAAAGCGGCAATCGAGTTGCTGCTCTACAAGCAGAAATGGAATGGCCCGGAGTGGCCCAAGATCTTCCCCCTGCCCCAAGCGCTCCTGGTATGCTTTTTACGAGCACCCGTGAACCTGGCTTCATGAAGATGCGTGAAGCGGGACGAAACTGTGCCTATTGGCGATATCATATTTTTCCTCAACTCGAATATCGCGAGGGACTCCTTGATTCGGAGATTTTGCTGCCAGCCTACTTGGATTTTGTCAGGCGACAACGTTGGGTGCCAAGGAACTATGAAGGAGGCTACCTTTGATCCAATTGGTGTTGACGCTCTGCCTGCTAATCACCTCTAGCTTCGCGGCTCTAGCTCAGGATGCGGTGGCGACTCTATATTCATCAACAGGTGTAGTTGAGGTCACGCTATCCAAAAGTATGCGAACAACTCAGGGACGTGAAGGGTTGCTGCTTTATGAAAGGGATCTAGTCCGTACAGGAGTAGATGGGAAAGCAACGATTCTATTTCGTGATGGTTCCGAGATTCGATTGTTTGAAAACACAGAATTTCAAATTCAAGAAGCTTCTGAACAAGGAGCTGGAGAGCGCTCCTTCCGAAGAAAATTATTCCTGAGATTTGGAGCCTTCTTGAGTAATTTTTTTGGCAGAAGTGATCATACAGTCATCGAAACTCCTCATTTTCAATTAAAACCCGAGGGGACTTCCTTTCATGTGCAGGCGTCGAAAGAGCAGGGCTCTGTAGCCCTTTTCTCAGGGAAGCTACTCGTTCAAAATGTTCGAGGAAAGGCGCTTCTTGAGCCGGGCGAGGCTGTCCTTGGTGTCAACCGAGGTGACA
The DNA here is from genome assembly GCA_011522845.1 of Deltaproteobacteria bacterium. Taxonomy (GTDB): domain Bacteria; phylum SAR324; class SAR324; order SAR324; family NAC60-12; genus JCVI-SCAAA005. Next base: position 9,052 of record WTIF01000358.1, on the reverse strand, counting down.
TACTCTCTGACCGAATTGAAATGTTGACTCAACAACTTCAGCTTCAGGCGGATCCAAAAGAACTTGTCAGGGGGCGCAGTTCTCAAAAGCTACTGCTTCGGATTCAAGCACGTGGTCGGGAAGGGGAAGCAATTGGTGCTGGATTACCACTTCGAATTTTTACGGATGGTGCAGGAGTTCGGTTTCCTGAAGGGGTGACCTTGGATGAATCAGGACAGGCAGAGGTCGAAGTTCAATTGCTTGCCCCAGACCGACTGTATCGAAAGGGTCTTTTACGTTTTAACGTCATGGTCGATGACCCTCGTGGTTTAAAAATCTCAGGCACTGAGATTGAAATTCGGAAGCCTGGTTCTGTCAAACGCTTGGAGATTGATGCAGATACCGGTCAAATTCTGCCGAGGAAATGATCTTGTGGTTGTTGTTCTGGACTTTAGGGGCATTGATCCTTGGCTGGCTAGCTGAGCGCTGGTGGTGCCAGATACTTCAAGAGGCTGAAATACCCCAGCCATCTCAGCGTTGTTCGTCGTGTCTTGAAATGCTGACAGGTTGGCGTAAGTCGCTGCTTTTCAATGCTATAAAAAATAAGGGTAGATGTCTGAAATGTGGGGTAAGTTCGCCGTGGTTAGCCTGGGGGTTCCCACTCGGGATTTGGCTAGGTTTTTGGCCTGACCGACCACAAGAGCCTTGGCAACTTTGTCAGGAATTGCTACTTCTCTGGTCTTTACTGCTCATCGCAGCAATTGACTGGCATACGATGTGGATTGATTACCGCATTGTCACCCTAACACTATCCCTACATTTTACGATTTTGTTATTGAATGAACCGGGTTCAGTCCGTGGAGCAGCTTATGGTGCTCTGCTTGGAGCAGGTGGACTCTATTTGTTAGGGGTACTGTATGAGGCCCTTCGAGGTAGAGCAGGACTTGGAGATGGAGATCCTGCGGTGATGGCATTGATTGGTGCTTGGACTGGTCCGGAGGGGCTTGTTTTTGTTGTCTTTGTCGCAGCGATTAGTGGGTCATTATTTGGTGGTTTATGGCTACTAAAGAATCGACAGAATTGGCGAGAGACTCCAGTGCCTTTTGCTCCTTTTTTGTGCTTGGGGGGGCTAGTAGTGCATTGGACATATCCAGAAATTCTCGACCAATGGCCTCTTCATCAAATTTTTTGAGTTTAGATAAAAGATGAGCCGATGAAGGCTAAATTCCAAACCATCTGCTGGTTGATCGCTTCGATACTGTTGCTTGCTTCAGTAAGCGTGAACGCCCAAGAAGAACCAATGAGTATCTCTGGGGTGGAATTGTTGCGTAAAGGTGAGCAGGTCAGTATCACTCTGCAAACCAGTGGCAAGCCAGTCTATGAACTCAATGAAAATCTCAAAGCCCGTACCTTGGTTGTCAAATTCCGCAACACCAAGGCGGCTTTTGCGGATGGACGTCGTGATCGATTGTTCAATGATCCTCAGGTTGAAGGAATAAGGTTTTTGGATATGGAGCCCGACACTTGGGCCCAATTCAAGCTTCGTAAGGATGATTTAATTTTTGACATGGTGCCAGGCAGCAACCCTGGACAATTGGTCTTCCGATTCCGCCCGCTAATTCAACTTCCTCCCGTCACTCTCCCACCAGATCCGGAGCCAGCTACTATTGCCTTGGAGGCTTTGGACTACGACGACAGCAACCCAGATTTTACGAGTCTGACCTTCTCATTCACGGGCCCTCCACGCTTGTTTGTTCTGGAAAACCCTCAGGATCGAACGGTGCGCTTACGGTTTGCAGATACGGCTCCGGGTGATTCATTTACGTTGACACCCTATGAAGATGGCCGTGTAAGGGTTGATGAATTGACAACGGATCCTAATCAGGTGTTTGTCACCTTGGGTCAAGTTGCGTCAGATTTCAGACTTGAGAAAGATGAACTCTCAGATCCCGCACGCTGGGTAATTCGAATCTATGGTCAACCTGTCTTTCAAGACATTGCCATTGAAGAAGAAGATTCTTCATTGACACCTGATGAAGCCGCCAAGTTAGATCGAGAAAGACGCGTTCGCAACGCAGAGATTAGGGCCGCTTATCAGCAAGGTGAGAGTCATTTCCGCAAAAGTGAATACGACCTGGCCATCGAGCAGTTTCAGAAGGCGTATGCCGCAGGAAAAAATGGCGTTGGTGAATTTGAGGATGAATGGAATCCATTAGCCATCCAGTCTTTGTTCAGGATTGCCGATACGAAGTATACCCAATTGGAAAGACGTCGAGGAAGAAACTATCATCAAGCGATTGATGATTATACCACAGCCATCAGAGTGGCGAATTCGACAGAAATTGCCAAAGACTTAATCCCACACGCTCAGTTCCGAATAGGTCGAAGTTATCAGCAAATGCGCTTTAGCCAAGAGGCGAACACGAGTTACGAACTCCTGAGAAGAGATTTCCCTTCCTCTTACGAAGCACAGGAGTCCTCATTCTGGCAAGCATTGAATCAGATCGCCAGACGAGAATGGGGCCAAGCAATTTTGCAGTTTGAGGAATACCTCAAAGCGATGCCAAATCCAAAGTTCATCCACATCGCTTACTACAAGATTGCGCAGGCCTACTACCAACAACAAAAATTTCCTGAAGCCAGAGACTTTTTTGATCGAGCCCGAGCACTTGACAGTCGGTATGTGCAGGAAGACCCAATGTTGCTCTTCCACATGGGAGAGACCTACTATGAAAATGCAGACTACGATGTGGCTCGAGAAATTTTCCAACTGTTACTGGATCGCTATCCCGACGCAGATTTCTCAAAATTTGTCGCACTGCGGTTAGGAGATTTTCTGAGAGACGAGGGTAAGGAAGATGAGGCGATTGCTGCCTACAGCAATGCTATTCGCAGTTACTCATTGGAGATAGCTCTGATGGGCAAGCTTCGTATTGCCAACATCCAGGCGGAGCGACCCTACTCTGACGAATATCGCCAAGCGCTGAGAACCTATGATGAAATCATTACGCTTTATCCGGATTCTCCACAGGTTGAGGAAGCGAAATTGCGCAAGGGGTTGACGCTCACACTCTACGGAGCGTATCGGGAGGCGATTGCTGCGTTGGAAGGCTTCATGGAGGAATATCCTCAGAGCGTCTACGTTCGTCGCAACATCATCCAGGAGAATATCGACGAGAACTTGAAGGGCTTGGTTGATCGTGCCTATCAACGTCAGGATGATCTGGGTGTGGTCACGATCTATCGAGATTACCAGGCCAAGTATCTACTCAACTTCCGATTTGACACGACACTATTTCAAGTTGCCCACGCACATCAAAAATTGGGTTTCCATAATGAAGCAATGGATTTGTATCGGTTTTTGGAAAGCCGCGTAGAGGGACCTATGCTGGAACTATTGCAATTGCAGGCAGCAGAGACCCTGATTCAAGCGGATGACTTCCAGCAGGCCCGAGATCAGTTAGCTCGGTTCCTTCAGCGTTATCCAGATAGCGTTTACGATGCAGATGTTCGTAAGAAATTGGCGGATGTGTACAAGCAAGCCAAGGAATTTGAGAGCGCAGCCCTTGTTTATGAGCAGGCGATTGAGAAGTATGAACAGGACACCGATCTGCTACAAGCCGAGGTAGTGCCAGAACTCTATTACGAATTGGGTTTAATGTATGAAGAGATGGGACGCTATACTGAGGCTGCGGAGGCATTCCAGAAATCCATAGCTACTTATAACCATCCTCTCATTGAACCGGATGTTCCAAGTTATGTGGTGCAAAGCCATTTCCGTGCGGCTGAGATGCTTTATAAGGTCCGAAACGACGAACGAGCGCTCGCTCAATACGAGCAGGCAATCGTGACCTACACCAATTGGCCTGATGAGCAGGTGCAGGAGCAAATCAATTGGGCTCGCTACCAAACCGGAGTACTTCACAAGGACATGGGTCAACTTCAACAAGCCTTGGAGATTTTCGGTGATTTGATGGAAAAAACCCCAGCTTCCCCCGCTTTGTGGCAACAGTTGTCCAGTGAGCAGCACCAAGCATTGAGCCGTCAGTTGGCTTATGAAAACTACCTCAATGACTAAAAATTCCTTGAAACTCAAACATAGAGACCTTAAGGTTTAAAGCTTACTTTCTGGGGTGTAGCCAAGTGGTAAGGCAGCGGGTTTTGATCCCGCCATGCGCAGGTTCGATCCCTGCCACCCCAACCATCCCTCCCTTGAACACTCATTTCCATATCTTTGGTCTCAAGAGAGCCTGAAAACGGCCAGATGCTGGACTTTCAATAGATAGATCCCGACAACTTTATTCTGAAAGGCGAGTCTCCCAAACATTCCGATCTGCTCATCCCCAACGAATTGTTTTCTGAAGCCATTGATCGCCTGTCCAGCTAACCTACATTGGAAAAGCAAAGGACGTTGATCCACAGTCCTTAGGTTTTTTCCGATACGCATGCCATCTTCAGTTTCTCCAATACAGTCCATCGATAAATTGTTTCGACCCAATGGAAAAGTGTTCTACGGGTGGTGGATTGTTGCCATCGCGGCGCTGATTCAGTTCATTGGGGGGGTGCTGTGGATGCAGAGCTATGGGCTTTACACAGTTGTTTTGCATGAAGAATTCAGCTGGAGCATGACGGTCCTTTCGGGGGCTTTTGCGCTGACTCGTGTGGAAAGTGGTTTACTTGGCCCCCTGCAAGGCTGGTTAGTCGATCGTTATGGTCCAAGGATCATTTTGACTGTCGGGCTTGTCATGTTCGGCATTGGCTTCCTTTTGCTTTCGCAAACAGACTCGTTACTTTCCTACTACCTCATTGTGTTTGTTATCTCAGTTGGGGTCAGTCTCGGTGGATTCCACACGTTGATGGTTTCGATCGTCAACTGGTTTCAAAAACATAGAACAAAAGCTGTTGCCTGGTCCCAGATGGGATACTCTGTGGGTGGACTGTGCGTTCCTGTTGTGGCCTGGGGAATGGAGTGGGATGATTGGCGAACAGTGGCGATGATTTCGGGAGGAATGATTGTTCTACTAGGAATTCCTGCGGTACAGTGGATCCGACACCGACCCGAAGAAAAAGGAGAGCAGGTTGATGGGATTGTCCAAAAGGAAGAAGAGCAGACAAAAGTGAAAGATGCCGGGGCTTCTTTCACTTGGCGAGATGCAGTCAGAACTCCTGCCTTCTGGTTGATCTCAGCTGGTCACGGCATAGCGCTCCTCTCAGTTTCATCGGTGATCGTCCACATGGTCCCTCATTTGACGAAGGGAGTGGGTTTGGGCTTAACGGAAGCAAGCCTGATCTTCTCCCTGGTGAGCATTTTTCAATTGATTGGCTTAGGAATCGGTGGGGTCTTGGGTGATATTTTCAACAAGCGGCTGATTGCAATGACCTGTATGCTATTCCACGGGTCCGGAATGCTGATTCTCGCTTATTTTGAAGCTTTCCCAATGTTGATTCTAGCCTGTGTGCTTCACGGATTGGCTTGGGGAACTCGTGGACCATTGATGGTTGCTATCAGGGCGGATTACTTTGGGCCCCGCTCCTTCGGAACAATCATGGGGATTTCCTCACTGATCGTGATGCTGGGGATGATGGGGGGACCAATGATTTGTGGTGTAATCGTCGATACCTATGGCAGTTACGAAATGGCTTTTCAACTAGTGGCTTTCCTCTCTTTAGCAGGAGCACTGAGCTTCTTCTTTGCAAAAAAACCTCAGAATTTGAATGCTGCTTAGCGTAATCTCAAAGATGTCTTGATTGATTACTCAAAATAAAGCCTAACGCCCATTCTTCTCGCGCCACTTTACAAACGCCTCCTGGTTAACTTCTTTTGTTGCGGGATAAAGTCCAATGATGGACGCTCCTTCTTGAACTCTCTCCACGACAAAATCTTCAAATGCAGTCATTTCAACGGCTTCCTCAGCGATCTCTTCTGCCAAGTGGGCTGGAATCACAATCACACAGTCGTCATCACCAACTACGATATCTCCCGGAAAGACAGCCGTGTCTCCACAACCGATTGGTACGTCCAAATCCAGAGCCTGGTGTAAGGTCAGATTGGTTGGGGAACTAGGCCGCTGGTGATAAGCAGGAATTTCGAGTTCTGCGATTTTCATTGCATCACGAAACCCACCATCAGTAACCACTCCAGCCACTCCTCTTTGTTGAAGTCGAGTGATGAGAATATCGCCAGCGCTTGCGGCTCTGGGATCTTTACGACTGTCAAAGACAAGCACCGAGCCAGCAGGGCAAGTTTCAATGGCAACTCGCTGGGGATGATCGGGCTTACGGAACTCAGTCAATTGGTTCAAATCTTCCCGTGCTGGAATATAACGCAGAGTGAATGCTGGCCCCACCATGTTCCGACCTTTGGGTGAAACTGGGTGGACAGCCTGAATTGTTTGATTACGGAGACCTCTTTTGAATAGAGCGGTAGCGAGAGTTGCAACGGAAACCTCCAACAACTTGTTCCGAGTAGTTTCTTTGAATACGGATTCACCCACGATTTCCTGACGATTTAATGTTTATGCTGAACAGTGTATTGGTGGTTTTACGGGATGCGCTGACCTGTTTGGCGCAATTAGATTCAAGAGGTGAAAGCTTCCCAAATTTTAGCTGATCGTTGGGCAATACGTTCAATATCCTCCTCTAGAAGATATCCTTCTTGCGCCAATGCCTCTCCAGCTTCTCGGAGCTGGTGCAAATAGTCTTCAAGTGATTGATAGCGCTCCTCGATAGACAACCTAGGATCACCAGTAGAATCACGTATTTTTCTTGTTGCTGGAAAAGGAATAGTTGAACCAGCAAGGCCTCCGCTAATTCCATGGAATAGATTAGGATTACCACGTTCAGGGTGACGAAGATTCCAACCCGTATAGGTCGCCAGTGGAACTGCTAGTTCGGGTAATCGAACTCCAGCAATCTCATTTAGGTCTTCGTTCAAACTAGACACAAAAGCTGGAAATTGTGCACCTTGTACAGCAGGCAAAATGACCGTGCGGCCCTGCTCCAGTTCTTTGCCGTAGTCCAATCGCTGCGCTCGAGCTAGTCGTTCTGGTGGATTCAATCCAGGGAGTTTTGCAAAGCTAGGCATCACATCTTTGGACTCCTGCGCTGAACCATCTTCTAGCCGAGGATGCCGGCTGGGAGGAGGAGATGTGCCTTCGGCAACCCAGTTGTCTAAGTTCTGCAGAACAGAGCGAAGCAATGGGCTGTAGTCCATACAACTGAAGAGTTGTTGCCCACGCCATCCATCAGATTCACGCACCTCTTCCAAGGGAAAAAATCCAACTCCGTGTTGGGTTCCAGAAAAATGGTATCGACGCACATATTCTGAGTCTTCAGGCAGATCTGTTTTATTTTCTAAGTCAGTGTGAATCAGGGCGGCATCTCCACGCCAATACTCTGCTGACGTATTTGTGAAAATGACCTTTGGTAGGTGGCTCTTTTGGCGGGTGCTATCTAGAAGAGAACCCCCCTTTCCTGTGAGTGGATCAATCTGAAGACTGTCTGAACAAGGAAACAGCCCTGGCAAGACATAACAAATATCCTTCGAAGGTTGTCCAAAACGCAGATTGAACTCGCCTTTCATACCTCCGGCTACATGGGGAATCAACCCATCCAAAGCTTGTCGTCCAGCTTCATCAGTGTTGATGCCAGTATAGAGATAGGTTCGAAGGAAGCGACCGCTTTGAGACTGCCCAAAAGCATGTGCTCGGTTCAAGGCTCCGGCACAGGGATTCCCTTCCGAGGTTGAACCATATTTCAGGAAAGACACCATGTCTCGCATCGCAGCAAAGCCCAACCCAAGAATTCGACTTCCTCTTGTGGTGTAGACCAGCTCATAAATCCGTCCGGGTTGAAATCCTGACTCCATGAAAACATGGTGGGGCTCAGGTTCCTGCTCAGCTGTTCCCCTGCGAGCGAATCTCCACTGATCACGGGGAATCGGTTGCCCGGTATCATTGGGATGATCCTTCACAAACATCTGGGCTTCTGCTTCATCAGGATCTGCAGGTGGATGGGGTAGGTGATCCTTGTGAGAGAGCAGTTGCCATTGACTTGCCTGAGCCTCTTGTTCCTGAAACCAACAGAGGATTTTTCCTTCGAGAGGCTGACCTTGTTCATCCAGTGCTTCTGGAACTCTCATCCCAATCAAGCCAGGTGTGGAAGGAACGTCTGCCTGCCATCCGCCAAAAACCACGGTGTAGCCCTTTCGCAACAGGAAGCCATTGCCAGGCTCCACCGGCATCATTGGATCTTGAGATCTTGGAACGCTATTGAAGGTCAAGACCGTCTTGGTTCCTCGATTGACCACATCATAGAGAATTGCACCATTGCCACGTGATGGATTAGTTGGATGCAACATCACGAAATCTGACTCAAACTCAACCTGCCCACGTTTGTTGGTAGGAGCTAACGCTAAATCAACAATTCCTGAATTGGCAGTGTGCTGAGGGTCCACTTCATAATGAGCAATTCCATGAAGCAACTCGTAGCTGCCGACATCTCCAAATTCCATTCCGGAGGCAAAGTGCTCCTGATGAGTGATTTCTAAACGAACCAAGGGCATCAAGTCCTCTATGAAAAGAGTTTCGGAACTTTTAAAAAATTGCTACAAGCCTTCGATCAAAAATAGCTGTCGGTCAACACCACCTTCGAGTTTGGCCAAGGCCCCCTTGTACTCCTCACTTTCATAGGCCTTCTTGGCAGCTTCCATACTATCAAACTCCATCACTACGGCTCGCAACGGTTTGTTTCCTTCTTTGCTAACAATTTCAGATCCTCTAGCAAGCGGGGTGGCTCCATGAGCTTGAAGGGCGGGTAGGGCATCAGCTGCATAAGCCTTCAGTTTCTCTGGATCGTGAATTTCGCTGTAAATTGAAATCAAATAAGCTTTGGCCATCAGTATTTTCTCGACAAGAGTTTATCAGTTCCTGACTGAAGTATCCTTCAGCAGGTGTAAAAATTTTTTCTTTTGACGAATCATAAAAATTTGAGTTTTCGCTCAGCATTGTGCAGCGGCTCGGCACATCACATCTAACTTGGCTGCAGCCAGTTCTTCCGATAGGAATCCCAGTCC
>WTIF01000401.1 GCA_011522845.1 Deltaproteobacteria bacterium | reverse complement strand
GCCTTAATCTTTCTCGCAGGGGTAACTCCTGATTTACAAAAGATGCGTAATCCTGAAGTTGAGCAGTTAGCAAACTGTGATGATGAGGATTGTTTGTCTGAATCAACACCCGCCCTGGCTTTTCACCCCGCCCCGCTCTACCAGCAACTTGAGTGAGTAGTTGGAATGTCCTCTCTGCTGAGCGAAAATCTGGCAAATTCAGTCCCAAATCGGCCAAAAGCACTCCGACTAAAGTTACGTTCGGAAAGTCATGTCCCTTGGTAACCAGTTGAGTACCAATCACGATGTCGACTTCATGACTTTGAATTTTCTGCTGCATTTCGCTCAATGCATGCTTTCCGTGGAGCGTATCACGATCCATCCTGAGCAGCCGCGCATCAGGGAAAACGACCCGCAGATCTTGCTCAATCTGCTCAGTACCGGTGCCCACCAATCGCATGGCCGTCTGCGTTCCACAATTCGGACAAATCTTGGGAAACTTTTGGTTGTGATCACATTGGTGGCAGCAAAGTTTTTCACTACTTTGATGATACACCAAGCTCAAACTACAGGCATCGCAATTAATCGTATTCTCACATTCTGGACACTGAACGACTGGAGCATATCCTCGACGATTCAGAAAGAGAATTGCCTGTTCTTTTTTCTGAAGACAGATCCGCAGAGCCTCAACGAGTTCCTTTGTAAAGAAGTAGCAACCAGACTGGCGAGGCTGTTGGCGCAGATCCAGTAGCTCCACCTCTGGAAGCTTTGCTCCAGTCAGGGCTCTGGATGGCAGTTCTAGCAGATGGTACTTTCCTGTCTTACTGTTTTGCCATGATTCAATAGACGGAGTTGCCGAACCCAAGATGACCGTTGTTTTTTCCTGAAACGCTCGATAAACAGCAACATCACGACCTTGATAACGTGGGGACTCACCTTGCTTGTAAGATTGGTCATGCTCTTCATCGATGACGACTAGCCCAAGGTTCTGGAGAGGCGCAAAAATCGCGCTTCGAGCACCAATTGCGATTTTCGCTTGTCCCAATTGAATCCGTGACCATTCATCAAATCGTTCCCCATCATCCATTCCACTGTGAAGAACAGCCACAAGATCCCCGAATCTTTCGCGGAAGCGATTTACTAGTTGTGGCGTCAATGAAATTTCAGGAACAAGTACCAAGGCTGTCTTTTCCAGTTCAAGGCATTTTCTGACAGCGTGAAGGTAGACCTCTGTCTTCCCACTTCCCGTCACACCGTGCAGAAGAAAAGCTTTGTATGTTTTGGAGTCCAAACTTTGTTCGATCAGTGTCCAAACATTTTGCTGATCCTCAGACAGTCTTTGAAAGCCAGTTGATACTGGTAACCCCTGTGGCAAAAATCTTCTGAAAACTCGTTCTTCAAAAGTTTCGACAACTTGCTCCTCGACCAGTTGCTTCAATAAAGAAGCTGGAGCTTTGATTTCATCTCTTAGGCTGAGCCACGGTACTGAGTCACGCTCTAGCAATATTTCCAGAAGGCGCTGACGTTTTGTTTTCTTGCGGCTTGATTTGCCAAGTTTATCAGAAGGAGTGTTTTTCAGCCTGACCCAGCGTTCTGTCTTTATTTTCGCTCGTTGTTGCACAAGATGCCGCTGCACCTTAAGAACTCCGCGATCGAGCCAAGACTGTCGGAATTCTTCATCAACAGCGGAGGGTTTCAGCTCTTTCCAGTCCTGATCTGTCCAGCGTTTCTTCTTAAGCAGGCCAGAAAATTTCTCTGGTAGACCTGAGTTCTGATCTGTTCTTGAGAGTCCCCACGAATATTCACTTTGCAGATGAACTCCCAATCCCCCAGGCAAAGCAGCCTGCAAGACCTCTCCCCACCCACAGAAATAGTAGTCTGCAACCCACCTGGTCAATTCCAAGAGTTCCTTGTTGATGATCGGATGCTCATCCAGCAACGCTAAGACCTGTCGGACGCTGTCAAATTCAGATTTTTCTTTGACCCCGACGATCAAACCACACTTTTTTTGACGCCGAAAAGGGACCAACACCCGTTGTCCTAATTTGGGGCCATTCCACCCAGCAGGCCACTGATAGTCAAAGACTTGTCGAAGAGGAATAACGAGAGCAATTTCTACGATCACGAGGGTGAATTCTTAGGAGATTGTAAAATTGGAGATTGAAACTTCCCTTGGAATGAACGATTGCAAACAGTGAACGAACAAATATCAACTATTTTGAGGCTTGGGACTTTCCAAAAGCAAGTGTTCATCCTTGCAATGAATTATTGATAAGAAAATCAGGAGACACGCATGAGCCAGCACTTCAATCTACAAATCCCCGGTGCACAAAGCGATGATGGCCAAATTGAGGTTACCGCTCCCTATGATGGGACTTTGATTGCCACCGTCACTGCAGCGGATGCTGATGCAGTAGAGTTAGCCCTTTCCACCGCAGATCGATTGTACCGAGATCGTGATCTCTGGCTGAAGCCTGCCAAACGTATGGAAATACTTGAAAAAACTGCTTCTATCATGTCTGAAAGAGCAGAGGAATTAGCAGTCGAAGCTGCTCGGGAAGGAGGTAAACCGTTGATTGACTCCAGAGCAGAAGTAGCTAGGGCAATTGATGGTGTGAGAAACTGCATTGAGGTTTTGAGAACTCAGGCAGGGGAGGAAATCCCAATGAATCTCAACACAGCTTCAGAGGGCAAGTTCGCTGTAACGAGACACGAACCCATTGGTATCGTCGTAGCAGTCAGTGCCTTCAATCATCCACTGAACTTGATTGTACATCAGGTCGGACCTGCTGTAGCAACAGGATGTCCAGTAATCATTAAACCTGCAGAGGACACACCCCTTTCCTGCTTCCGTTTCATCAATATCCTTCAGGAGGCAGGTCTACCTGAAGAATGGTGTCAATCACTGATCGTTAAGAATTTAGAAAATGCCACAAAATTGGTCACTGATTCCCGTGTGGCCTTCTTCTCCTTCATTGGTAGTGCCCGTGTGGGCTGGTCACTACGATCTCAAGTTGCACCGGGAACACGCTGTGCCCTTGAACACGGTGGCGCAGCCCCTGTTGTAGTTGCCGCTGATGCAGATTTAGAGCGATTGGTGCCCTCACTCACGAAGGGGGGATTCTATCACGCTGGGCAAGTGTGCGTATCAGTACAAAGAGTATTTGCTGATAGCAGCATTGCTCGAGAAGTAGCTCAAAAAATAGCAGAAGAAGCCAAAAAGTTAATCGTTGGAGACCCCACAGACGCAGCCACTGAAGTAGGCCCGCTGATTCGACATCGAGAGACCGATCGGGTAGAGGCTTGGGTCAACGAGGCAGTAGCTGCAGGAGCAGAATTGTTATGCGGTGGGAAGCGTATTTCAGACTCGTGTTACGAAGCAACCGTGCTACTAAATCCCCCAATTGACTGCAAAGTTAGCCAGGCAGAGATCTTTGGACCAGTAGTTTGCGTCTACAGCGTTGGGAATGTAGATGATGCAATCGCTAGGGCCAATGACGTTCCCTTTTCCTTTCAGGCCTCTGTCTTCACTAGAAGTA
>WTIF01000026.1 GCA_011522845.1 Deltaproteobacteria bacterium | reverse complement strand
GATGAATACCGCTCTCGTCAATGATGCCGAATTCACCGCTTTTGTTTCAGGACGAACCCCAATGCAGCGCTGGGGTGATCCTGATGAACTCGGTGGTGCCGCTGTCTTTCTGCTCTCCAAGGCAGCTTCTTATATAAATGGGAACGTGATTTTCGTGGATGGAGGATTAGCTTGCCAAGTCTGAGAGATCTTCCAGAAGAAAACTTTTCGAGGAGTTCAAAATGAATTCTTCACAACTACTGCAACTGCTTGAATCTGTTGCAGAAGGAAGCCAATCTCCCGACTCTGCCCTGGAAAAACTAAGAACCTTTCAGGTCGAGAATTTGGGCTTTGCAGAAGTGGATCACCATAGGCAACTCCGCAATGGTTTTTCTGAAGTTGTCTATTGTGAAGGCAAAACCCCTGAACAAGTTGCCGAGATCTTTAGTGCCCTGAATCGTGAAACACCAAACGCCTCGCTTCTCGGAACAAGGGCAAACGATGCGCATTACAAAGCTGTAAAAAAAAGCCTCGATGGCTGCGGCTATTGTGAAGCCTCAAAGTGTCTTTATCTCGACCAAACTGAGGAGGCTAAACTCAAGGGTGATGTCCTGTTGGTCAGTGCAGGAACCACTGATCGTCCAGTCTTACAAGAAGCCGCTCACACAGCCAGACTCACTGGAAGCCGAATTGAGGTGATGGAAGACTTGGGAGTTGCAGGTTTACAGCGGATTGTGTCCAGACACGAACGTTTAATGAAGGCTCGGGTGATTGTGGTTGCTGCGGGGATGGAAGCTGCTCTGCCAACAGTGGTAGCCGGACTGGTTTCCTGCCCAGTAATCGGAATTCCCACCTCAGTTGGCTATGGCACCTCTTTTGGCGGCATCACAGCTCTGTTGGGCATGCTCAACAGCTGTGCTTCTAACCTATGCTGTGTAAACATAGACGCTGGTTTCCGGGCAGGATATCTAGCCAGTTTGATCAACAGGAACTGATGCATCTTCATCTTCACTCCACTTCAGGGATCAGTGGAGATATGCTCGTTGGGGGTTTCTTGGGCTTGGGATTGCCCTTGGATTTCCTCCAGGAACAACTGGAAAAATTGAATCTCAAAGGATGGGAAATTTCTCAGAAAAGTGTTGAAAAACTTGGGGTTCCAGCCATTCAGTTTGAAGTAGCTTACGAAGAACAAAACCATCATCGACACCTCACAGATATCCTTGAAATTCTTGGCAAATCGGAGCTTTCTCCAAAAGCGAAGTCTATCGCAGAAGATTTATTCCAATCATTGGGTCGTGCCGAATCATCAGTCCATCAAGTACCCATTGAGGAGGTTCACTTTCATGAAGTTGGCGCTGTCGATACCATCATTGACATTGTTTCCATTGCGGTCGCCATGGAATATTTTGAAATTGAGAGCGTATCCTCCAGCACCATTGTGGAAGGAGTGGGGAAAGTTAGATTTTCTCATGGAGAATGCGATCTCCCCGTTCCAGCTGTCAGAGAGCTATTAGGAGATATCCCCCTGCAAAGAATTCCTGTTTCTTCGGAGCTTGTTACTCCAACCGGTGCAGTTTTTCTCCAAAGATTTGTAGAATGTTTTTCAGATCTTTCTCCACTCCTTCAACCAAGAAAAGGAGTTGGCTGTGGAACCAAGGAGCTACCTCATCCCAATGTTCTGGAATTACAGCTAAGTGGTCAAAAGCTCATAGCTGAGGAGATCATAAGATTGGAAGCAAACGTTGATGACCTCAGTCCTCAACTATTAGCTTCCTGTATCGAAAAAGCCCTAACTGCTGGAGCTTTGGATGGTTGGGCTAGCCCAGTTTTTGGTAAAAAGGGCCGGATTGGTCAGCAGTTGGTGCTGCTTTGCTTGGAGAAGGATCGAGATTTACTGCTGGAAATTCTTTTGAAGGAATCAGGTAGTTTTGGGGTCCGTGTTCAAACTGTACAGCGACTAAAATTGGATTCAAAGCGTGAAAATTTCTCCACAGAATGGGGAAATATTTCAATGAGATCAGGGTTTCTTGGTAAAGAGTGTTGGCAATGGAAACCAGAGCATCGTGATATTATCAATGCTGCAGATCGGACTGGCCAACCTCCGGTGTTGATAGAGGCTCAGGTTCGTCAAGCCTGGGGGGCAAAGTTATTGTTGCCAGGGGGACCAAAGTGACAGTGTTCGAGGATTTAAAGCGACTCAACACAGTCTTGGAGGGTACCAGTCCTCGCCTGGTGGCTTGTAGTGGGGGAGTTGATAGTATGTTACTAGCGACTCTGGCCTATCGTCAAAAACCTGAAGAGACCATTGTTGTACATGCTGTTGGCCCCGCAGTACCTGCCGCGGCTTCGACAAGAGTCAAACGTTGGGCGCATCAAGAGAAATGGCAACTTCAACTGGTCAATGCAGGTGAATTCGATGATCCCGAATACTTGGCAAATCCGGTGAACCGTTGCTTTCACTGCAAGAAAAATCTTTACCGCACACTAAAAGATATTCGAGAGCAGTTAGATTCATCAAGCGTTTTGCTGAGTGGCACCAATCTCGATGATCTCGACGAATTTCGGCCCGGTTTAGAGGCTGCAAAACAGGCAGGAGTGAGGCATCCCTTCGTGGAAGCCTCAATCACAAAACCAAAACTACGTGAAATCGCCCGTCAGTCAGCTTTGCCATTTGCAGATTTACCTGCCGCACCGTGTCTAGCGAGTCGGCTCTACACAGGAACAAAAGTGCGGTCAGACTTGCTGCAACTGATTGATCAAACTGAAGAATGGATTCGGGAAAAGACTGGCCTAGATGTCGTTCGTTGTCGAGTCCATCAACAGGAAATGCGTGTGGAAGTTGAGAATCCGAGTGTGATGGAGAAGCACCATGAGCTTATCCATAACTTGAGAGCTAGAGTTCTAGAGGCTTCAAACTACATCAATTCCGTAGTGATTGATCCAAAACCCTATCAACCAGGTCGGGCTTTTGTGAGAGGTAATCTCGCAGAAGACGCCCATTCAACAATAATCCAATGATGGAGGCATCATGACGATTGAGAGAAGAAAATTCGGTAGGACTGGACACCAAAGTAGCGCTGTGCTGTTTGGTGGCGCCGCATTGGGCCCCGTTGACCAAAGCACCGCGGACAAAGTTTTGGACTTGCTGCTCGAATACGGGGTCAACCACATTGACACTGCTGCTAGCTATGGTGATTCGGAACTGCGAATTGGGCCTTGGATGAAAAAATATCGAAAGCAATTTTTTCTCGCTACCAAGACAGGGATTCGTGACTATGCAGGAGCCAAAGAGGAGATACATCGTTCGCTGGACCGACTCTGCACAGATCATGTTGATTTAATCCAACTTCATGCGCTCTTTCATCCAGATGAATGGGAACAAGCCTTATCCGCGGGAGGAGCTTTGGAAACTTGTATCGAAGCTCGTGAGGCAGGACTCGTCAAGTTCATTGGGGTGACTGGACACAGTTGGAGTGTTGCTACGATGCACAAAAGGAGTCTTGGGCGCTTTAATTTTGATTCAGTGTTGATGCCCTGGAAC
>WTIF01000297.1 GCA_011522845.1 Deltaproteobacteria bacterium | reverse complement strand
GATCTGCAAAGATTTCCAAGGGGTGATACCTTTCTCAAAAAGTCGATCCGTGATTTGAGAAAGGGAGTTCCGAATCTCAATAACACCTCCAGTAATTTCGCTAGAAAAAGCGAGCTTACTGATGGCTTTTTCAATTCCCAGATGAATAAGAGGTTCTAAATCCTTTGATTCCATCATCAATGAAGCCTCCAGAACCTCCCAGGTGATGTGTTCTATTTCAGAGTTCACTCTACCTGTCGCTTTACTAAGGCTGGCGCTTTGAAAGCAAAGAATGTCGACCAGCAGAAAAACACGTCGCGCATAGCGACCCAACCAGAACAAATCATCTGCAGCAGTTCGAGGTATGCGAGATAAAGGGCCCAATGAAGTCGTCGAACAGTAGAATTGCAACTCTGCTGAAACCTTTCCACCCGCGAGATTTGAATTCACCAGAACGTGTCGGTTGCTAGGTGCGAAACCTGATAAAACACCATTGTCTTGTTGCTGAGGGTCTAGATCCAAGGCGCTGGGCAGCATCCTCCAGCCATGATCTGTTCTGAGAAGAAAGACTCTAAGATAAAGACCAATCTTGGAACTTCTTTCTGACAATGAAGACGAAGCGGTAAAAGCATCTACGGCCTTGATGGCAACAAATTCATGGGGCGCGTCCTTTAACTCATCCAAGACACTACGCGAGCATGCACCATGAGATGGATACCAAATACCTGGCCCCTTGGAATTTCTCGAGAGGATTTGGGTGACCCAATACAAATCCTTACCGTGGAAGACCTCTTGAACCGCATGGGAATAACCAAGCCAATGGGCTGGGGCGCTTTCTAAGCCTAAGGGACGATCCAGCACCATTTCAGCTATATCCTTAAGGAAAGGGTAAAAACCAATTCCCTCGAAAAGCCCAACCCCTATGGGATTGATCAAATCCAACTTTCCATTTCGAGAGGCTTCTAGGAGGCCCGGAACTCCAATCAGCGATTCAGAAAATAACTCAACAGGGTCACAATAATCATCGGTCAAAAAGCGAAGCATGCGTCTTACTTTTCGCCATCCAGCAAGGGAATCGAAACCAATACAGCCATCCCTGAATTTCAATCGACTGTGATCCACAAGACAGAGACCAAGACTCTGAGCCAGAAACATTTGTTCATGATAGTGAGGCGCTCTGGAGCCAGGGACAAAAAGTGCACCCAACCCATCTTCATCCGTCACGTTTATCAAGGACTCAAGGGATTGAAAAAAAGGAGCGAGTGAACAGATTTGAGGGCTCGCCGATTCTTCTGTCAGGCCTTCAAGAGTTGCGTTTCGAAGGGCTAATATGCGTCCCAATCCGTTGGGTGATTGCAATCTTTGATCCCATATTTTCCAATCGCCAGGTCGTGAACAAATGACATCAAAGCTTAATAACATTGGTTCATGGGAGTTTAGCCTTTTCTCCCAACATGCTGCTCGAAGGTAGGATGTGTTTGCGTAAAGCACCCGACTAGGGAAAACTTTGTTTTGCATCATCTTTCCACCACCTCGATAAAGATCCTGATACATCCACTCGATCAATTCAGCTCGCTGAACTAGGCCGTCTTCAAGCCGTTTCCATTCTAGAGCCGGGATACGAATCAAAGAATCTGAAGTCAAAACACCAACCTGGTGCTTTTCTTGGAAACTTCTTTTGAAAACGCCTTCGGAAACCGAATCGTAATCAGTATTCTTAAAAAATGATTTTTCCTCGGGGAGTTTCATTCGCTCCGATGGGGGAAGGAAAGGCATTTGTTTTCTCGCGGAAGCTAATTTGATTTGGAAATCCGCAAATTATGCGACTGAGTTTGGCCGATCAGGCTTCACCCCAAAATTTACGCGTCTATTGTTAACAAGCCCCACATCAAGCCACTTTCTGATCCTACTCACGAAGACAAGTAGATTCATACGAAGGGTTTCCCGGCTCGTGTTGACTCACTTAAACAATCTCCCATTACTGTGCTCTTTCCTGTTGGTCCGACGCGTTAAAAACAGAAGTTATTTCGTTTCGCTTCTGAATATGGATAGGGGGTGAGATAGCCTGCTTTTTGGCAAAAAAAGCAGCATGGAGATCATCGCCAATGGCATTCATTGCTAACTGTAGATCATCAATATATTGGTGGAGTCCGCTTTGGATGACGTGATCCACTCTTGCATAAACCAATTCAGAACAGAGAGACCCGAGGCGACGCTCGGCATCATTGCTGAATCGGTAAGCGGGTGTTCCCGTGATGGCATGCAGAGAATCTTGAGCATTGAGAAGACAATAACGCACCGAGCGAGGAAAAAGAGGATCAAAAAGCAGATAGTCGACCACCTTGAATGGCGCTATCCGGCCGATTTTCTTCCGATACATTTCAAAACCGCTTACCGATCTTAAAACAGCACTCCATTGAATTTCATCAATGGGAGCGCCTACCTGATCTGCTGATTTGAGAAGAATGAAATACTTTACATCGAGGAGTCTGGACGTCTTATCCGCACGCTCTAACATTTGTCCCAAATTCGAGAAATGCCAAGGCTCACCACGAGTCATACTCGAATCTTTCAAACCCATAAAGGCAGCGGTTTGTCGATGGATTTGAACAAGAAAACGATTCAGTGCTTCATAGGAAGGCATCTTCTCACTCGTCTCGCTTACCAAAAGATAAAACTCATTGAGCTGATGCCACATCGACGCGGTAATCATCTCTCGCACCGTGCGTGCGTTCTCACGTGCACTTTTCAAACATGAAAGAACTGAGTTTGGGTTGGTAGTGTCAAAGGCGAGAAATCGAATAACATTGTTCTGATTAGACACAGGGTAACGATCACGAAAAGCTTCGGAATCTCCTGATGTATCAATCAAAGGTAACCACTGCTGATCTTCATTGACCTCGCTGTCAAGCATCAGGTGCATGTTGACACCAATGAAGCGCGCAACATTGTCTGCGCGTTCAATATAGCGGCTCATCCAGTAGATGGAATCAGCAACTCGACTGAGCATACGCTTCGTCATCAACGATCCACGTGTCTTTACTACCTCCACCCTGGGATGAATTCACCACCAGCGAATTCTTCTTGAGTGCAACTCGAGTCAGTCCACCTGCTAGAACACTGATCTTCTCTCCGTAAATGACGTAGGGTCTTAAGTCCACATGGCGTCCTTCGATCTGATCACCACAAATAGTAGGAACCCGCGAAAGGGAAAGTGTTGGTTGAGCAATGTAATCGCGGGGGTTTTCTTTTATTTTGTCAGCAAAATTTTCAAGTTCTTGCTTACTGGCAGCTGGCCCAACAATCAATCCATAGCCGCCGCATTCATTGGCTGCTTTGACAACCAATTTAGAAATATTCTCCAAGACGTATTCCATCTGTTTAGGTTCAGCGCACAAATATGTCGGAACGTTGGGCAAAATGGGGTCTTCATCGAGATAATAGCGAATAATTTCCGGAACATAGGCATAGATCACCTTGTCATCGGCAACCCCACAGCCAGGAGCATTGGCAAGTGCAACGTGACCTTTCTTATAGGCCCGCATCAAGCCCGGAAC
>WTIF01000293.1 GCA_011522845.1 Deltaproteobacteria bacterium | reverse complement strand
CGTAATACAGAGACCTCAATTTCAATGGTTCAGACTGCAGAAGGTGCGCTCAGCGAAGTGAGTAATATGCTGATCAATATGCGCCAACTAGCGGTACATGCTGCAAACGAGGGAGCTAATGACGAGCAGATGATGAGAGCCGATCAGAATGAAATCGAAAATCTTTTATCTACTCTGGATCGTATTTCAAACTCAACACAGTTTGGCTCAAAGGTACTCTTCAACGGAAGCAATGAGGCCAAGGGAGTCACAGTTGGAGATGGGTTCCGTTTTGTGTCTGCTTCCGAGAAGACGCAGGCAGCACCGACAAAGGAAGGGTATCCGATAGATATTCTCCAGGTTGGAGTGCGAGCACGGATGTCAGGAACCAAGCCCATTTCAATTGAGAACGTAGAAAAAGGTCTCACCTTCGTAGTCAACGAAGGCAAAGCGATGATGTCCCTCAATACTACAGAGGGTCCACTCTCGGAGAGCCTAAATCGTCTACTTGATAACCACTATCGTTCCCCAGATCTTTTCACCAGAGAAGATGTCGAAAAGGGAATGCAGCAGCTGATTTCCAGAGCTATGAATGACAAAGCGGCTGAGAATGGACTTCAAGTTGAGGTTTATATTAATCGAGCTGGGATGTTGACAGTTCGCCACAAGCACTTTGGTAGTGAGCCAAGCTTCAGTATTACGGTAAATCAACCTGAAGTGTTGACTCAAGTTGCTGACGAAGCTCAGTTTTCGGAAGGTGGCCGTGACGTCGCTGGTTTCATCGGTGGTGAAATCGCGATTGGTCGTGGTCAGCGACTCACCGGGGCTCCAGGAACAGCCATCGAAGGTCTAACGATCGAATACACTAAAGAATTAGGCAGTCGTATCGAAGAATACATTAATCCAGAGACTGGTGAACTCGTTGAAGTCCGCGAAGTGTTGGACGACAACAGCACTCTGGCAGGTGCGGAGACTGATGGATACGTTCACGTAACGCAAAATTCACTGATTTTCCAGGTAGGGCCGAACTGCGAGCAGGAAGAGGCCTTTTCTTTGTGCAGTGTACGTTCCAACGAATTGGCGAAAGGTATAAAAAACGAAAGTGATTTCAGGAGCTTGGCTGACATTGATGTGACTACTCAGCAAGGTGCTTCGGACGCAATCTGTCTAATCGACGAAGCAATCAATCAGGTAAGCCAGTGCCGAGCTGATATCGGTTCTTTCCAGAAGAATTCACTAGAAACGAATCTACGTAACCTACGAGTTCACAATGAAAACTTGGTCAGCGCCGAATCAACGATCCGTGATGCGGATATGGCTGCAGAAATGAGTGATTTCACCAAGAATCAAATTCTGCTGGCTTCTGGAACGGCGATGACTGCTCAAGCGAACCAAATTCCAAGATCTGTACTTCAGTTGATTAGTGCTCAGTAAGCTAATTCTTATTTCTGAAGCTAACTTGCAGAGGATGCTATGAATTCCCTGAATATTAGAGGAGGCCTGTCTCCGCTAGGGGCCTTCCAACAACAGCAGCAACGTAAGCGGGATGAAAACCGCCACGCCAAGCGACTGCAAGGAGAGACAGCAGGGTCCCACCAGGATGGACCGGTTTCATTGGTGATTCCACCACGACTGCAGGCTCAGGTGGCAGGATTGACCAGGATCATTGTTGATGGAGAGGCTGGGATTTCACTGATCCAAACAGCAGAAGCCGCGCTCCACGAGTTGCTGAGGCTACTGGAACAGTTACAGAAGTTGGCTGGCTACGCCTCCACCGGAATGGAAAACAGTCTAGTCTTAAGAAATGCGGACCAACGTGAACTGGAAAACGTACTCCTCAACATTGATCACATCTCTGAAGTGACAAGCTACGGTCCTGAAAAGCTACTTGACGGTAGCCATGAGGTTCATGGAGTTGCGCAGGGTGAATACTTGGAGTTCGTTTCCGCCACAGCAGAAACACAGACTGCGCCTGTATCCGGCTATGATGTGGTGATTACAAGGGCTCCAGCCCCATCAACGTTACTCGGACTACAACCTCTGACCCGAGAACTACTCCAAGCGGGAGAGCAACTCTGGTTCCGTGAAAAACAAAAGCAGCACCGTTTCAGAGCCCAGCAGGGTGAGGATCATCAACAATTTCTGAAGCGATTGAATTACGAGCTTCAAGGAGTTGGATTACCACTCAATGTGAAATTACGAGCAGATCAGTTGCTGGAGGTTGAACATCAATATTGGGGTAGTGAACCCACTTTCGAAGCAGCGAGTTCCACTGCAGGAATCCTTGGCTCAAAACAAGGTACAGTTCGCAAAGCTAATTCTGGTATTGATGTGGCTGGCCAGATTGATGGCGTAGAAGCCGTGGGTAAAGGCCCGTTTCTTCACATGCCAACTGGCTCTGGTCGCGTTAGTGGAATCTGCTTAAGAATCAATGGTCGAACTCCTCAGGTGCAGTTGCCATTACACGGTTCGGTTTCCCTCTTTCAAAATGCTTTGCGCTTCGGCAGTCACGCCGCTCCATTACGGCTCAATATGCGAAGTGTTTGTAGTGCAGACTTGGGAAGGCATGTCCCAAATCATTCAGGATTCGAAAATCTGAGTGACTTGAACATCACTACTGCGCAAGGTGGCAAGGACGCGCTGCTCTTGATTGAACAGGCCAAGCAGGAAATCTATGGTCAGTTGGAAGAAGTTGGGAGCTTTCGAACCCGCCGACTTCAAGGACAACTGGTGCAATTGCGTGAGAAACATACCAAGTTGGTCCCAGAAGCCGAACAGCTGAATAACGAACACCAAGCTCATGCCGCTGCAATCGCCACCTCAAAGCTGATGCAGGAGGACCAAATGAGCGGATTGCAGGCGCAGGCTAGTCATTCGCCGACTTCTTTGCAGTCGTTGCTGGACTAAAATTACTGCAGGGAACTCACCGCACACTGAAACACAAATTTCCTTGATGCGGGGTTAGATACTCCGGTCAAGGTAAATTTAAGAAATAGAAGCCCATTGGATGGGTAATGCAGACAGTTTTTATAAATTTTAGTTATTTCGATTATATCGAAAATTTAGGTAAAAACAACCTTTCGTTGGAGTACCGCCATGATGCGAATTAAACACAATATCGCTGCACTGAATGCACACCGCAATTTGGTGAACAACAACGATGTGACCAACAAGACACTACAGCGGCTCTCCTCCGGTATGAAGATCAATCAGGCAGCAGATGGTCCGGCTTCGTTGGTTATTTCAGAAAAATTGCGAGCCCAAATCGGTGGTCTACGTCAAGCCATTGATAACTCTGAAATTGGCATTGCCATGGTTCAAACAGCAGAAGGTGCGCTGAACGAAATCAGTGCTTCTCTGGTGACCATGCGCCAATTGGCGGTTCACGCAGCGAACGAAGCTGTGAATGATGACGAAATGCTCCATGCGGATCAAGAGGAAATCAATAACATTTTAAGCATGATTGACCGGATCTCCCGTGATGCCCAATATGGAAAGAAGCATCTGCTCGACGGTAGCCGAGGTGCTAACGGAGTAACGAGTGGAGCTAACCTGGAA
>WTIF01000070.1 GCA_011522845.1 Deltaproteobacteria bacterium | reverse complement strand
TCCGAGTCGAATACAGCGCCGTCATGATAGGTCACGCCTTTGCGCAGCTTTAAGCGCCACACGTTGGGATTGTCCGGTAGTGCAGCCCATTCCGTAGCGAGCGATGGGATGATGGCCCCAGACATATCGCGCTGTAGGAGCGAGTCATAGATCTGATGGGCTAGCGCATGTGTCGGCCCCTCATTCTGGGCATGCGGGTCCATGGTTAGCGAGTCACCAGCGCGCGCCCAGCGAATGGTTTCGGCGAAGGCCATCGACGATACAGACAGCCCCATGACCATTCCGACTACGAGTCGGGTGTTAAAAAATTTCATAGGCCCTTTCTTCTTTGATTGTACACGCACAATTGCAACTTACTTTGCAAGCTGCATAAATAGAAACAAATAAGACCCCTGGCACATTCAAATAGCAAGACAGTAATCGGTGCGAGTGGCGGATCGCTTCGAACCTGGGTACTTACCGAGCGTATTTACCATTTTAAATGAAGAATCCGAATAAATGCATCGTCGGTTTTACTAAGTTTTCAACCTGAAATAACTACAAGAAAAATTTTATCAGAAACACATTAATAGGTTAGTCGTACTTGAATGATCTGAAAACACTATCAAAGCAATAGCTTTTTTTCTGACCTTGGATATCGGTAAATCATTTCAGCATTAGGGTGAACTGATCTCTGTGGGAGTTCAATTCTCTGGAGTTTCCCAGTTTGAGCAGATTTCTCGATAGCAAGTAAAATAGCAAGATCTGCAAGACCCTCTAATCCATCAGCTTCAGGGGGATTACCATTGCGAATACATTCTGAAAAATAGGCCGTCATGCCAGCAAAGTGGTCCGTGTAGGGAAACTGATCCGTTTTCATAACCTCTTGATTACGTTGCTGAAGCCTCATAGCACTTTCAAAACGGTAGGCAGGATCCATTGTGAGACTTCCTGCTGTTCCCACGACAGTGTAACTGTCACAAGTATCTGCTCCAAAACTTGCTATGAACTGTGCGATTCGACCCCCTGGAAAAACCATGGTCGCCGCAATGGATTCTTCCACCTCTTTAAAAAGCGGATTCTCTGTTCTTTCGTTGCAGGATGCCCAAACTTCTGTAGGTTCTGCCTCAAAAAGATGGCGGGCGGCATTGATGCAATATACTCCCAGATCTTGCAGTGGTCCCCCCCAGAGGCTGCTTTGCAGTCGATGATTCTCAGGTTGAATCTGAAAGGAAAGGATCGAATTGAATATGCGCGGCTCCCCAATCTGTCCGTGGCGAATTCGTTCCAGGGCCTCCACAGTACCAGGTTCGGAGTGCAGGCGATAGGCCGTCATCAAATACACACTATTCTCTTCGGCAGCTTCGATCATGGCTTTTCCCTCTTGAAGAGAAACAGCAAGTGGCTTCTCTACTAGTATATGCTTACCGGCCTTTGCAGCCTGAATGGTATATTCGGCATGCATTGAGTTGGGCAGCGCCACATACACTGCATCACAAACATCTTCATTTAACATCCCTGCGTACTGCTCATATCCGAACACATGAGGGACTTGATGGAACTCAGCGAGTCTTCTTCCCTTTTCCTCCGAGCCAGTCACAATTGCTGAAACAACCGAATTTTCCGTCTGCCAAACTCCTGGCAAAAAAGCTTCTTGAGAAATCCAACCTGCGCCCACCACAGCGTATCGAACTTTTTTCACAACTGACTCCCAAACTATTTTTTTTAGACTCTGACCTCTTAGCTCATTGCTTTTGAGCCGTACCGAGCAGAACTTGAAAAATTTTTTCTCGTGCCGGCGGTAACGATTCAAGATGTATCTGATGCCAGCCAGATCTCTTCAACATTTTTTGGAGATTCTCGGCGGAAAAACCCTGCCAGGCATGCTGCAACTTATCACGGACCCACCCCTGGTTGTGACTCTCCAATTCAGCTATCAGTAGGCAACCTCCCTTGCGGCAAATTCGATTGGCTTGCCTCAAGCCGACTTCAGGTTCCTTGAGATGGTGAAGAGCCTGAGAAAAAACCACTACATCTACCGATTCATCGGTGAGCGACAATTTTTCCAACGGCTCCTGAATCCATTCTACGTTTTGGAGGCCGGATAAAAGCAAATTTTGTCGGGCAACTCGAAGAGGTTCACTTTCAAAATCTACTCCGATTACTTTCTCAGCACACCTGGCAAGCTCTAAGGTCAGGGTCCCATCTCCGCAACCAAGATCTGCAATCTGTAAATTAGGCTTAAGAGTACCAATCAAACGACCAAGCAACCGGGACCAGGCAGACCAGGATTGACCCGGTTCCAAAAGTTTTTCATTAAGTCCAGGCCCCCCGAGTCGGCGCTGGTGCAAAATTTCCTGCAGACGAACTTGGTCATGGTGCGGGTCATCTAGATCTTCAAGTTGATGGTGTAAATACTGAACAAAAAGTCTGAGATCCTCATCCTGGTCAATTAATGGGGTCAACTGATAATAAGACCACACCCCTTCTTTGCGCTCCTGAATCACACCCATCTTGCGCAAATGACTTAAATGCCGTGAAATACCAGATTGAGCTAAGCCCAGAATCTGGGTAAGTTCACTGACATTCAAAGCCTGCTCTGAAAGCAGTCTAAGCAGCCTTAATCGGGTCTCATCACCCAATATTCGTAACGACTGCGCAATCCTTTCCATTCATTTTCCTCAGGCAAAAAAAGTTTAAATGCAATCCTATGCGCTGGTTACCGGAGCTTCAACTGGAATCGGGCGTGAGATCGCCAGATGTTTTGCCAAGGATCAAATTCCACTGATTCTAGTCTCACGCCAGATGGAAGTGCTTGAAAAAGTTAGATTTGACTTGATGGAGGTTTCAAAACAACCAATTGAATTGATTTCAATGGATTTGTCCCATCCTCAAGCTGCAGGCGAGCTTTGCCGGAGGACTGAAGATTTGGGGTTAGAAGTAGAGTACCTAGTCAACAATGCAGGCTTTGGTAACTTTGGCAATGTTCAGGATTTACCCGAGGGAAAAGACGAGGAATTGTTACAATTGAACACTGTCACGCTTACCGGCCTCACAGAACGCTTTGTTTCAAAAATGCTCGAGCAAGGAAGAGGCCGTATTTTAAATGTAGCCAGCACAGCTGCCTTTCAACCAATTCCCAACATGGCGGCTTACGCTGCTTCCAAAGCTTATGTCCTGCACTATTCAGAAGCACTGGCTGAGGAACTCCGTGGCACTGGGGTGACAGTCTCGGTTCTATGTCCAGGGCCAACTGCAACAGACTTTGGTAAAAGAGCGGGTGTAGAGATGCTTCCTTTTTTTGAAGGCCCGCTCGTAATGACTGCTGACAGGGTGGCAAGAGAGGGGTACTTAGGGATGCTTGCAGGCAAAAGAATTATTATCAACGGCAGATTAAACCAAATTGGAACATTTTCAAATAGATTCAGTCCTCGCTGTTTATCCTGCTGGATTGCTGGCCAATTGATGCGAAGCGTAAAACGAAGGGGACAAGCATCTTAATAACTTTTTTGGGATTTACGGTTGAAACTCACTGAAGGCACTTCAGATTCTTTATCTGTTGAGATTAGGC
>WTIF01000145.1 GCA_011522845.1 Deltaproteobacteria bacterium | reverse complement strand
TCGGTTTGATGGGAGTGATCAATCTCGCTCATGGCGAGTTGATGATGGTTGGAGCTTATGTGACTTTTGTCACACAAAATATGTTCAAGCCACTCGGCGAAGGTGTTTTTCAGCTTTATTATCTTTTTGCGCTATTTTTTGCGTTCGTCGTGACTGCTCTTGTCGGAGTTCTTTTGGAGAGAACATTAATACGACAGTTGTATGGGCGACCGCTTGAAACTTTGCTTGCGACGTGGGGTGTCAGCCTTGTGTTGATTCAATTTATTCGCAGTGTATCGACAAGCATGGTTTTGGGAATATTAATTGCCGTGATACTTGGTTATTGCTTTAAGCGCTTTTCACCCAAAAAACTTAAGAGCGCCACTTTCTACCCTTATCTTTCTGGCGTGGCATGGGTTTTGGCTTCAGTGATCGGTTTCTTTTCAATCACCGCCATGTCCGCTTCCAAGCCATTGTCGAAAGCATGGTTTGGTCCTCGTAATATTGATGTGACTGCTCCTAAGTGGTTGCAAGGAAGTTGGGGCTCGATTGCAGGAATTGAACTACCAGGTATTCGAATTTTCATCATTATTCTTTCTGCACTGCTGCTTGCATTCGTAGCATGGTTTCTCACAAAGAGTGTCTGGGGATTACGCATTCGAGCTGTGACTCAAAATCGTCAAATGAGTAATTGCTTAGGCATTCCCACTGATAGCGTTGATAGCATCACTTTCGGTATTGGTTCCGGATTGGCTGGTGTTGCTGGAAGTGCTATTACTCTTTTAGGCTCCGTTGGCCCAAATTTAGGTGCTGCTTACATTGTTTCTTGTTTTATGGTGATTGTGCTTGGAGGTGTTGGAAATCTTGTCGGTACTGTTATCGCTTCGATGATGCTCGGTATCATTCAATCCATTATTGGGTCTGGCGCCATTTTGATTGCCTTCCCTGATTTGCCAGCAGTACCTGCGGCAGTGATTGAATTCTTTGCTACGACAAGTATGTCTTACGTGTTGATCTTTATATTTATTATTTCCTTCTTGCAATTCAAGCCTACAGGGATGTTCCCTCAGAAAGGCCGCTCTGTCGAATCCTGATCTTCACTCTTTTAACTGCTATGAAAATTTTCAAAAAGCTTCTTCCCTGGCTTCTACTAGCCTTTGCCTTCTTTGTTTTACCGACGATTCTTTCCCAGTTCCGCCTCAACCTTTTTGGTAGGTATTTTTCATTAGCCATTGTTGCTTTGGGAATTGATCTTATATGGGGATATACAGGCCTGCTCAGTCTTGGTCAAGGAATCTTTTTTGCCTTGGGTGGTTATGCCATAGCCATGCATCTTCTTTTGGTGACCAACAATGACTTCACTACAGGGGCTAATGGTCTTCCAAAGTTCTTTGAGAATTATGGCGTTGATAATCTTCCTTTTTTCTGGCAGCCATTCTGGTCCTTCCCGTGGACCCTCATTGCCATTTGGCTGATTCCTGCTCTAGTTGCTGGTTTTGTCGGATACCTAATTTTTAGGAATCGAATCAAGGGTGTTTACTTCTCTATCATTACCCAAGCATCCTTGATGGTCTTCTACCATTTTTTCAATGGTCAGCAGAAGCTTGTTAATGGAACGAATGGTCTCAAAACAAGTACAACCGAGATCTTTGGAATGATTGTGGGTTCGGATGATGCTCAGCTTATGTTTTATCGAATCACGTTGATCCTTCTCCCGTTCGCTTACCTTCTGTGTAAGTTTTTGACGAGTGGGCGTTTCGGCGATGCGTTGATCGGCATCAGAGATGATGAAGCTCGTCTCCGCTTTACCGGCTTTAATCCAGTTCCATTCAAGGTAATTGTGCTTTTGGTTGCAGGCGCTTTGGCTGGCATCTCTGGCGCTTTGTACACTGTTCAGTCGGGCCTTGTTTCCCCGCAATACATGGCCATTTCAATGTCCATTGAGATGGTGATCTGGGTCGCTGTAGGTGGTCGTGGAACATTGATCGGTCCGATCATTGGTGCTGTTCTGGTTAATTATTTGAGAAGCCTTGTCAGTGAAGCACTGCCGGAAGCTTGGTTGTTTGTTCAAGGTGGTTTGTTCATCTTTGTGGTTGTGCTGATGCCTGACGGGATTTATGGGTGGTTCAAGAACGGTGGATTTACATCGATGCTTGCAGCTTTTGGAATCGCCAAAAAATCTTCAACATATCCAAAACTTGATATGGATGAGGGGTATACAGCCCAGTCTCAATAGTTATTAATTGACAACTTTCTCCTTCATGCTAACCAACTCTGTTTAAGTCATGCCAACACCAATCCTTGAATTGAATGATGTCAGTGTTGATTTTGATGGATTCTTTGCGCTGACCGACCTCTCCATATCACTAGAGCATGGTGAGTTAAGGTCAATCATTGGTCCCAATGGTGCAGGTAAAACAACCTTTTTGGATGTTATTACAGGCAAAGTTAAGCCAACCAAAGGTACCGTCTCTCTACGAGGCTCCAGCATTGTTGGTTTGTCAGAGCAGAAGATTTCTAGATTAGGTGTTGGTCGAAAATTTCAAACACCCCGTGTCTTTGAAAATCTCACAGTCTCTAGAAATCTTGAATTGGCAGCTTCACCCAGCAAGACGCCATTCAGCCTCATGTTTGAAACGCTGAATAATACAGCTAAAGATGAGGTTTATCGTCTGATGGATTATGTAGGCCTTGCTCCTTATGCCAAGGTCTTAGCAGGCTCGTTGTCACATGGTCAAAAGCAATGGCTTGCTATTTCAATGCTCGTTGCCCAATCTCCAGATATTATCCTGCTGGATGAACCAGTGGCAGGTTTGACGGATGAAGAGACGAACAAAACTGCTGAATTGATCAAATCTCTTGCTGGTGAGCACACTGTCGTGGTGATTGAGCATGATATGGAATTCATTCGAGATCTTGCCGCACCAGTCACTGTGCTCCACCAAGGGCAGTTGCTGACGGAAGGATCACTTGATCAAGTTAAGGCTGATCCAAAAGTCATCGAGGTTTACCTCGGTCAATCCGAATAGCACCATTATTTTATTCGCCAATCTCTGAAAATCCATGGTACAAGCTACTACCACTGCTCATCCTAGCTCCACAAAAACAATTCTCCGAGCTAGCGGCTTGAATGTGTACTACGGGGAGAGTCACATTCTTAGAAATGTAGATTTGCATATCCCTGAGGGGGAGATGATTTGTTTGATCGGTCGTAACGGTGTCGGAAAGACAACTTTCCTCAAGACGATTATTGGTCTGCTAGAGCAGCGTTCTGGCTCGATTGAATATGATGGGACAATGTTGACTGATCAGCCCCCTTACAAGCGCGCTAGAGGAGGTATCGGTTATGTTTCTCAAGGTCGAGATATTATTCCTCGCATTACGGTTCGAGAGAATCTTTTGATTGGCATGGAATCATTGCCTGGAGGAATGGGACGTAATCGTCACATTGATCCTATTGTTTTTGAGCTATTTCCAATTTTGGAGCAGTTCTTGAATCGTCGTGGCGGTGACCTTAGCGGAGGTCAGCAACAACAACTTGCTATTGCACGCGCACTGCTTGGTAAGCCTAAACTTCTCCTTTTGGATGAACCTACGG
>WTIF01000287.1 GCA_011522845.1 Deltaproteobacteria bacterium | reverse complement strand
AGTAATTCTTTCGGATAAGGATTCTTGGGATTAATGGATACATTTTTACTGGGCCCCGCCTCAACAATCTTTCCCAGGTACATTACAGCAACAGCGTCCGAGAGGTGTTCAACAACACTCAGATCATGGGAAATAAATAGTAGTGTGAGATTAAATTTTTCTTGTAAATCCTTTAACAGATTGATTATTTGGGCCTGTACAGAGACGTCTAGTGCACTAACAGCTTCATCACAAATAATAATTTTTGCATCACTTGCTAAGGCTCTAGCAATTCCAATTCTTTGCCGCTGGCCACCTGAGAAGGCATGTGGATAACGGTATAATTGGTTCGGATTCAAACCAACAATATCCATCAAATACTTAACTTTTTCTTCAGTCTGATTCTTACTGAGGCTGGAATTGGCTTTGATTGGTTCAGAAATAATATCCCTAATCGTCATCCTAGGATCCAAAGAAGAGTTTGGATCCTGAAAGATCATTTGAAGGTTTCTCCTGAAGGTCCGGAACTCACTCTTCCTCATTTCCCGAATCGAGTATTCTCTATCTAGATAGACCTTAATATCTCCAGCAGATGGTTCAATTGCTCGAATAATACATTTTCCAAAAGTCGATTTACCACAGCCACTCTCGCCAACAAGCCCAAGCGTTTTTCCTGCGTAAAGATCAATATCAATTCCATCAACCGCTTTCACATACTCATCACTTGATTTAAAAAAATTACTACCAATGGGATAGTATTTTTTTAAATTCCTCACAGACATCAGTATCTTGTCAGATTCAATCATGGAGAACTTTTCTGATCGTAAAGAAAGCAACTAACCTTATGATCTTCAGAAATTTTATTTAGCTCAGGAGTTCCTCTGTTACAGAGACCATCAATTCTCTTCGGACACCTAGAGAAAAAACCACATTCATTTTTCAGATTAAGTGGTATCGGCACATTGCCTTCTATCGTTGACAATCTCTGGTCTTTAGATAACCCAATCTTGGGAATGCTCTCAATAAGTAGACAAGTATATGGGTGTTTGGGTTCTGAAAATAATTTCTCTTTTGATGTGATCTCAATGACTCTGCCAAGATACATAACCGCAATATTATCTGCGATATCAGCAACAACTCCCAAATCATGGGAAATGTAGAGCATACTCATATGTTGAGAAGACTTGAACTCCGATAAGAGTTGTAGAATTTGGGCCTGAACTGTCACATCCAAGGCTGTGGTTGGCTCATCTGCGATCAGTAGCCGAGGACTACAACTGAGAGCCATGGCAATCATCACTCTCTGCCGCATTCCTCCTGATAAATGATGAGGATAGGAGTCAAATCTCTTCTCTGCCATAGGGATACCGACTTTCGTAAGCATCTCGATAGCAAGATCTTTTGATGCTTTCTTATCCAAATCGGTATGTAAGAGTATGCTCTCCTGGATTTGATTCCCAATTGTATGAACAGGGCTTAGTGAGGTCATTGGTTCCTGGAAAATCATAGAGACTTCCTTACCACGAACCTCTCTCAGCTTTTTATCGTTTAAGCTCAATGATGCTAAATCAGTAACTTGATTATCATTGCTATGAAATAAAATAGATCCTGATTTGATTTGACCCGGTTTAGGAATAATCCTTAAAACACTTTGAGCCGTAACACTCTTTCCACAGCCACTCTCGCCAATAATCCCAAGTGTCTGCTCTTTGTCGATGGAGAGAGAAACGTCATTGACAGCATTCAGGATGCCTTCGTCGAGAAGAAATTCCACACGAAGGTTTTGGATTGAAAGAAGTGGCGCGGTGCTCACAACGGAGTTTCCAATTTGAGTGGAATTGCCTCCCCTACAGGAGGAGATACGATAGACCAATGCTTCTCAGGATTGGTACCCAAGCATTGAAATGCACGACGGTTTTTTCCAAAGTTTGAATCCGTGCACTGAACATCGGATGGCATATAACGCAGTGTGAGTCCTCTGCGATCGGTTGTTGAGAGGTTTGGTTCTGAGCCGTGCAAAAGCAGATCAGAATGAATAGAAATTTGGCCGGCTTTCAGTTCTACATTCACAGCATTCTCACCCCAATCTTCGGGGCGGGAAACCGTTTGATTCAGGACATTGTGCTCTTCCTCATCACTAGGTTGAAAGGGAATTTGTCCGTGGTGATGCGAGCCAGGGATAAACTTCATCGCTCCATTCTGTGCACTGACATCATCTAGGGCCAGCCATACCGTAATCGTCTTTGTTGGAGTCAAAGGCCAGTAAGAAGCGTCCTGATGCCAGCTGACCTTTCTCTTATCCTGTGATCTCTTATAGAAAAGATGTGTCATTATATTTAATACATTTGGTCCGATTAAATCTGCAACATACTCCAGAATCGATGAGTTCATCATTAAATTGTAAATACCACGACAATGGTAATGCCAGCCATTGATCGAATAATCTTCATATCCAATCTTTTTTGCGCTATCCAATAAGGTTTCAAAATAAGTGGTAATTTGGGCTGTCTCAGAACGACTGAAAATTGTGATTGGGAAAATAAAGCCATTTTTGTTAAATGACTCTATTTGTGCAGCACTGAGATTATTCGTATTCGTATTTTCTACTGGAAAAAATTTTAATTCTTTTTGAATTACCATGCTAAAGCTTCATCTATGAATACGGATCTGCGGCATCTCTTAATCCATCTCCAATAAAATTGAACATGAGGACTGCAAAGACGACAAAAGCTCCCGGTATCAACTGCCAGGGTCGTTCAGCAACTGTCACAAGATCCTGAGCATCTTTGAGCAGAGATCCCCAACTAACAGCTGGCGGCTGAATACCTAAACCCAAGAAACTCAAAGCAGTTTCCCCGAGGATAGTTGCAGGGATAGCTAGCGTAAGGTGAACGATCAAATAACTGAAAAAATTTGGTAGTAGGTGAGTCGTAATAACCTTTGATTCTTTCACTCCGGCAATCTGCGCTGCAAGTATGTAATCCTCCTCACGAAGTGCGAGCAGCTTACCACGTACAACTCTTGCCAATCCCGCCCAGCCTACAATTGCTAAAACCATGGTAATTGCGAAGTAAGTCTGTAGTACAGTCCAATCTCTCGGTATTGCTGCGGCCAGTGCCATCCAAAGAGGTATCGTTGGTATTGATAATAGTACATCGATCATCCTTTGGATTATGTTGTCAATAAATCCTCCAAAATAACCAGAAATACCACCGAATAAGCATCCTAAAACAAAACTAAAAAACACACCTCCAAGACCAATAAACAACGAAATCCTCATACCAATCATTGTTCTTGTATATAAGTCTCTACCAAGCCTATCCCCACCAAATAAAAAAAATGGTTTTTCAGAATAGTAGAATTTCAGATTTGTTGGAATAAAGCCTAAAAGGTCATAGTTCTCACCTCTAGTGAAGAAATTAATCTGTACAGGTTTAGTTTTATCTTCAATAAATTTAACCTCAAAAGTCTCTCGATCGACTGTTTTCTTAAATTCATAGAAGTGAAAGCCAAGGTATTCATCATTCTCATCAAAAAGATAAATTGTTGATGGTTTGGCGTTTTCAAAGCCTGGAAATCTTTTTTCTATATCATATGGAG
>WTIF01000099.1:7815-14038 GCA_011522845.1 Deltaproteobacteria bacterium | reverse complement strand
GAGGCTTCCAGCAAATGAGCTGCGACCTTGGCACCCTTCTCCTTCACTTTGTCCAACGCTTTGACAATAGCGCTACCACCAACAGCCAAGCTTCTCGAACCATAGGTTCCCATTCCGAAGGGAACTTGCTCCGTATCGCCATGGATTATTTCGATATCCTCAAGGGCAATACCAAGGTGGTCCGCAGCGACCTGAGCAAAGGTTGTATCATGTCCCTGCCCGTGGGAGTGGCTTCCAGTATGGACTGAAACCTTACCTGTTGGCTGCACCCGGACATTTGCACTCTCATAAAGACCGGCTCGTGCTCCTAGAGAACCAACTACTGCAGATGGAGCAATCCCACAGGCTTCGATGTAGGAAGAGAAACCAACACCGATGTAGCGTCCCTGCTTACGAGCTTCTTCCTGCTCTTTCCGTAAGTCATCATATCCCAGAACGTCCAGTGCTTTGCGCATGGTTGCTTCGTAATTCCCGCTATCATCCTGCAAAGCAACTTGTGTCTGATAACCAGGTTGATCCACGCCGTCAACCTCGGGAATGAACGTTTTCTTTCGTAGTTGCGGTGGATCCATTCCCCCCTCAGCTGCAGCAGTGTCTATCAGACGTTCCAAAAGATAAGTAGCTTCGGCTCCTGCTGCCCGACGATACGGATCGACTGGGGTAGTATGAGTAAAGACTCCATTTACCGTCACATGTATTGCTGGAGTCACATATTGCCCTTGTAACAGTGTCCCATACAAATAGGTTGGGATAGCAGGAGCAAATGTTGACAGATAGGCTCCTAGGTTCGCATCTGTGTGAACTCGCAAGGCTGTGATGTTGCCATCCTTGTCAAAACCCATTTCAGCAACAGTGTTATGGTCACGGCCATGGGCATCAGTTACAAATGCCTCACTTCGCTCGGCAGTCCATTTGACTGGACGGGCTATCTGCTGCGAAGCCCAGGTTACCAGAGCTTCTTCGGCGTAGTGGAAGATCTTGCTACCAAATCCCCCACCAACATCCTTTGACACTACACGGGTTTTGTGCTCAGGAATACCCAGCACAAAGGCACACATCAACAACCGGATCACGTGTGGATTCTGAGAAGATGTGTATAGAGTGTATTGGTCTTTGGCCTTGCTATAGTCGCCAATATAGCTACGTGGCTCAATCGCGTTTGCTATCATCCTTTGATTGCGAATCTTCATCTTGGTGACATGGTGGGCTTTGGCCATACCGGTATCTGTAGCCACCTTATCACCCAACTGCCAGTCGAACGCTCGGTTATCAGGCAGCTCATCGTGTACCATCGGAGCACCCGCCTCAAGAGCCTTGGAAGCATCCACAACAACTGAAAGTTCTTCATAATCCACTTCGATCAAATTCGCAGCATCACATGCCTGCTCTTTAGACTCAGCGATCACAATCGCCACGCCATCCCCAACATGAAGTGCTTTGTCTTTCACCAACAGTGGATGCTTGGGTTCACGCATCACCTCCCCATCAGTAAAATTAACCTGCCAACCTGTGGGAATTCCATTGATGTGAGCAACATCTTCACCTGTAAACACTGCGACCACACCATCTGCTGATTTAGCAGCTGTAGTGTCAACACTTTTGATCTTAGCGTGCGCTAGATGGCTCCTAAGTATGTAGGCATGAGTCATTCGTGGCAGCACGATGTCATCAGTGTACTCGCCTGTGCCTGTGATGAAGCGGTGGTCTTCCACCCGCTTGATTGATTCTCCAATCATCTTACCCATGAACTCCTCCTTGTAGTTTCAGGATTGTGAAGCAGCCCATTGAACTGCTTTGACGATGTTATCGTAACCCGTGCAGCGGCAAAAATTCCCTTCAAGGGCATGGCGAATTTCCTGGTCGCTGGGGTTGGGATTTCGTTGAAGCAATTGTACAGAAGACATGATCATTCCAGGAGTGCAGTACCCACATTGCAGTCCGTGCTTTTCTCGGAAACCTTCCTGAATCGGATGTAGAGTTCCATCACTAGCAGCCAGACCTTCGATTGTCATGACTTCTGCTCCCTCGCATTGAGCTGCCAGCAAGGAACAAGACTTGACGGCCTCGCCATTCACAATCAGTGTACAAGCTCCACAGCTGCTAGTGTCACAACCAACGTGGGTGCCCGTTAGTCCAAGATTTTCGCGCAGGTACTGCACGAGCAAAGTGCGGGGTTCTACATCGTGAGAAACTGCCACCCCATTGACAGTCATAGATACCTTCATGCGCTCCTCCTTCAGGAAGAAAATGGTTTATAGTTCCAATCGTGGAACAAGAGAAAGCAAGGCCAACGGTCAGGCCGTTTCCTTGAGAACAAACTGGTGAGAGACCAGTTATGACATCAAGTCTAATTTTTACGATCACGTACCATAGCGCGGAGTCGCATCAATACGCAACTGTCTACCACGCTGAACTTTGGCTAATTGACGAACCAGCCGACGTAAGCTACTCAAATTATGAGCAGAAGCCAAGATATCAATATAGGGGAGTGCAGCCTGCATCCCCTGCGTCGAAGGACGATAATCCGGATTGCCCATCAATGGATTTAGCCAGATCACACTGCGAGAACGAGATTTCATAACGCGCATACTCTCACCGAGTAAATCTACGTCACCAGTATCCCAACCATCGCTGATTATCAAGACAACCGTGCCCGGGTCTAGTAAATTCAAGGCATACTGCTCTACAAACTCTCCAAAGGATTCACCAATTTTGGTACCTCCAGACCAATCTGGAACCGTCACAGACATTAGATTGAGCGCTTCCTCCAGATCCTCTGTTTGCAGAATCTCTGTCACCCGATGCAACGAGGTACTGAAGACAAAGGTTTCAATCCGGCGGTACACACTCTGGAAAGCATACAGAAACTGAATCAAGAAGCGGCTGTAGAGGTCCATTGATTTACTGACATCACAAAGCAGTACCAGCTTAAGCTTCTGCCGTTTTCTTTCTCGATGAGCTAAATCGAGTAATTCTCCACCGCGTCGCAGACTGCTGCGCATCGTACGCCTCAAGTCCAAGGGACCACGCTGTCGGGAAGCCTTAGTACGACGACTGAAACGAACAGCCAGGGACTTGCCAATTTCATTGATTAGTCGAGCAACTTCATCTAGATCTTGTGCAAGGAAATCACTAAAATCTCGTTCTGTGACAACCTCAAAAGGGCTGTAGCCAGCGGCTTCCTGCTCTTCGCTAGCTTGATCCGCATTATTCAGCCAGTCGTTGATTGTCAGGTATTTTTGCTTGCGGGGACGATCATCAATGATGACCGATGGAGCTTCCGCCTCTTCTTCGTCTCGGAAACTGAGCTGGTCTGCTTTATCCCAGACGTACCAGAAACGCCGGAAGTGTTCATCGAAAATTTCCTGTTCCCGAGTGCTTTTGGCCAGAGTGGTACGCAAAGACCAATAGAAATTTTCTTCTTCCAACAAATCAATCGCATCCAAAGCGCGGAGAGCATCCATCTGCTCGGATGCGCTGACACTGGATCCATGCTGTCGCAACCAACGACAAAAACCCACTACATTTGCGCTGAACTCACGTCGCAAAGCCAGATCATCAAAGCGAGTCTCTGACTTTCGTTTGGGGGAAGGAATTTTGATTAGGGAGCTGTCGGGGAGCATTTGGATGTGATCAGTTCGCAGCCGTTGGAGACTCCTCTGCCGTTTTCATCTCCTTGGCCTGGATGCCCAAGCGCCCAAGGAAATCTGTGAGCGACTCCCGTACCTGGCGGACATCGTTGCGGTCCTTGAAGATTAGCCCCAGAGTTTCCTCTACAATACTTGGCTCAAGATGATCTTGGTGTAAGGCTGCCAAGGCCCTGGCCCAATCTAGGGTCTCAGCAACCCCTGGGATTTTTTCCAGTTTCTGCTGACGCACAAGTTCCATGAAACGACACATTTGTCCTGCTAGTTCTGCGTCAACATCAGGCACCTTGTTACGAACAATCGAGAGCTCTTTCTCGTAAGGCGGGTAATCAATCCAAAGATAGAAGCAACGCCGCCGTACGGCGTCGGAGAGTTCTCGGGTGCGGTTCCCTGTAAGGATTACGTAGGGTGGTTCTTCAGCGCGAATGCTACCAATCTCTGGAATGGTAATTTGCCATTCGGAGAGTATTTCCAGCAAAAAGGCTTCGAATTCCTCGTCAGCTCGGTCCAACTCATCAATCAATAAAACAGGAGCCTTCGGATGGGTCAGTGCCTGTAGCAGCGGCCGTTTGAGCAAGAACTGCTCACCAAAAATAGAGGCCTCTCGATCTTCAAGAGAGCGAGTACTGTTTTCATCCAGTTTCAGGTGCAGTAATTGACGCTGATAATTCCACTCGTAGAGGGCCATATTTGCGTCTAAGCCCTCGTAGCACTGAAGGCGGATCAAATCTGTGTCCAGTGCTCGGGCCATCACCTTGGCGATCTCTGTTTTGCCGACGCCCGCTGGCCCTTCGATCAGCAGCGGCTTGCGAAGCGTCATCGCCAAGTACACAGACATCACAATGCTTCGATCTGCAATATAGTCTTGTTCTTCCAGTAATTGCTGCAGGCGTTGCAGTTGCTCGTGTTGCATCAACCTTCCGATTTGGGGTTAGTGACTTGTTGGGTACATTCTTCCAGCGCATTCCAGGCCAACGCTGCACAGCGGATGCGGCTCTTGTGCTTTCGGATGGCCATCAACGGGGGCAGAAATTCTGGAGGAGAATCAGGCAATTCACCTGTTTCCATTGCTTCTCGAAAAGTAGTTCCCAGGTTATTTGCCTCTTCCAAAGACAAACCCTGGATGCTCTCTCCCATCAATGAAGCGGAAGCAACACAAATGGAACAGGCACGCACCTGGTTACGGGCTTCTTGAATCGAGCGTTGAGTACCCTCTGAGGGATCACCACCCAGCACAATGGTCAACTCCAGTTCATCTCCACAAAGGGGATTGTGCACGACCGCCTTCAGATCTGCCGGTTCCAGCCGACCAGCAAAACGTTGGTGATGCATATGATCTTTGAGGGTATCTCGATAGAGCGATTCGCTCATGAAAAAACCTTTCGTACATTGGCCAGAGCTGAGATGGCTCTGTCGATTTCCTCAAGCGTGTTGTAGAGCGCCATGCTCAAACGAACTGTGGCCCGCACACCGAGGCGCTCGTGCAGGACCTGTGTACAGTGATGTCCAGCTCGTACGGCAATCCCTGTTTCATCAAGAATTTGCGCCACATCGTGAGGGTGTACACCTTCTAAATCAAAAGAAACCACCCCCGTACGCTTCGAGGCCTGTGATGGTCCGTAGACCGTTACATCTGGCTCTTCTACCAAGCGGTTAAGCGCATGGGCAACCAATTCCTGCTCGTGCTGCCGAATCTGGGAGACACCCCATTGCTGCACGTATTCGATTGCGGCCTGCAAAGCAACTGCCTCGGCAATTGGAGGCGTACCAGCTTCCAATCGCGCTGGAATTGTAGCCCAACTTGAACTCTGGCGACCCACCTTGGCGATCATTCCACCCCCACCTTGCCATGGCTGCATCTCATCCAATCGTTCAAAGCGCCCACACAGCACTCCAATCCCAGTGGGACCATAGAGTTTGTGACCAGAAAAAGCGAGAAAATCGCAACGCTTGGCCCAATCTTCCAGTGGTATCCGACCAATGGCTTGCGCTGCATCAACCATTACAGGAACTCCATAACGTTGAGCAAGGCCAAGGATTGTTTCCAAGGGATTGATTGTTCCCAGCACATTGGAAACAGCTGTCACGGCCAACATGCGTGGACACTGCGCCAGCAGTTGCTCCAAATGATCTAACTCCAACTCACCTGAATCTGTGATGGAAACATAATCCAGTTCAGCTTGTCGCTCCTGCGCAACCAACTGCCAAGGAATTTGGTTGGAATGGTGTTCCATCTCTGTCAGGACAATCCGATCTCCTGCCTGAAGACGAGGTCTCAACCAGGCTTGGGCCACGAGATTGATAGATTCAGTTGTACCTCGGGTGAAAACTACGCGTCGACTATCCTTCACACCAACAAAGTCAGCAACCGCTTGACGCGCCTTTTCATAGGCGTCAGACGCATCCTCTGAGAGTTGATAGACTCCACGGTGGATATTGGCGTTGGAGTGAGTCAAGAATTCCAGCAGGGCATTCAGGACAGGCTGAGGTTTCTGTGTCGTCGCAGCATTATCGAGGAACACCAGCGGGTGACCGTGAATCACCCTTTGTAGAATCGGGAAGTCTGAGCGGGCTTC
>WTIF01000099.1:0-7715 GCA_011522845.1 Deltaproteobacteria bacterium | reverse complement strand
ATTTTCTGGTAATCGGTATCATCGGTGATCAGCTGATCAGCAAATGGGAAGTCCTCGCGAGTTGCTCCTGGGCTGTTAACAGTGACTCGGAAGTGCAGCAACCGTCCAAGCTCCGCTACCAACTCTGCAATCCGGCCTTGTCCCACCAGCATTAGCTCTGGTTGGGGCAGGAAAGGCTCCACATAAACTTCCATCTTGCCACCACACGGCATCCCCACACCAAGCACTTCATCATCTAGGTCGATTTCAATAATTCTTGTCTGACCATCCTGAAGACATTCCAGGGCAGGCTCTCGGACAGCGCTGTCTGCACAACCGCCACCCACCCAACCCAAAATCGACATACCATCGGAGCCGATGATTGACTTTGAGCCTGGCTTGGCTGAAGCCGAACCGACTGTTTTGATTACGGTAGCCGTGGCAAAGGCGGCTTCATTTTGCAGCAGTTCGCTGACTTTATCATAGTACTCAGTGGACATAGTTCCTCGGTTGGAAACAGAAGACAGGTTGCCAAACAAGCTGGGCACACCCGTCGCCGGTAGTTTTCCGGGACAGGAACCTTTCTTCGAAGATTTAGTTTCAGGCTGGTTGGTTGATAAAGTAGCGCTCATATTCCTCTGGTGTATCAATATCCCGCAAGACGTGATCCGTATTCATTGGGTGCCGATGGACGCGCTCCTTGTATTGACGAATCAATCCCCGACATCCTTCCATCTTGGCATGACTCAACAACTCTTCACGATAAGAGGCCGAAAAGAGCACTGGATTACCCGGTTGATCGCCAACGACTGGACGGAGAATCAATTGAGGATTTTCAGCAAGCAGCAGCTTGAACTGGGCCATCAATTCCTGATACTCAGCTGTCTCAATGAATGGCAAGTCCGAGAGACAGATCATGAAGCCGAGAGCCTCAGGTGAGGCAGCTTGAATCCCTGCCCGAATCGAAGTTGTCATGCCTTCGGCATAATTCGGGTTCTCCACAAATTGAATCGGACGGTTAGCTAGGGCTTTTCGAGTGCGTTCCTGTTCGTGTCCCACAACAACCAGTAATTCATCAGGTTTCGCTGCAAGAATTTGATCAGCAATGTGGCCCAAGAAGCAAGACTCGCGAAAAGGTAGCAGCAGTTTGTTGCGCTCCCCCATCCGCCGGGATTCTCCAGCTGCCAGTAAAATCACGCTGAGCATAGGTTATTTCTTTCCGAACATCCCCTTGAGAGCAGAACCAACCAATTGTAGTCCATTGACTGGTTCTGGTTCTTCTGCATTCAATTGGGTCTGCATGACGCGAATCTGGGTTTCCAGTCGTTTCACAGTAGCTTCCAGTTCGGCAACACGACCTTCTAAAGCAGGATCAGCAGAACTGGTAGGGGCTGCCGTTTCTGCTGCAGGTTGGCTGGTTGCTGCAGGCGTTGCTACTGGTGCTGCTGTGACCGGTGCAGCAGTTGCCGGGGCTGCTGCAGTTTCGCCATCACCTTCCGCAACTTCCCGGAATTTGGCGACAAACTGTTCAATCAGCTTATCATTGACCGCTACAATCATTCGGGAACCAAACTGAGCCAACTTTCCTGTAATCGACAGTTTGATACTGCTGGTCACTTCGGTTGCGCCGTCTACTTCCTTGAGATTAACCGTCATGGTCATAGAAGCGCTACCCTTACCACCCGTGTCCTTGCCAGCGCCTTGGAGCACCATTTCCTTGGCCTGAGCATCTAGCTTCTCAAACCGTCCCTCCCCATTGAACTTGCTAGTGACAGGTCCAATCTTGACGCTGATCTTCCCCTTAAAGTTGTTATCATCAACAATTTCCGTTAACTGTGCTCCTTGCACACAAACCACCACACGGCTGGGATCACTCAGTAGTTCCCATACTTTTTCGACCGGCGCGTTGACCGTAAAATTTTTATCTGCCGTGACTTCCATTTGTCTCTCCTCTCAGAATAAATGGCGTTTCTAATTAATCTCCGAATCGTTTTCTTTCATCATTGATTTGGATCAAATTAACGAGAGACGGAGCGTTTGAATGTAGTTTGGTTAGATAAACGAACTAAATTAACACAAAAAATTTACAGATTCCTTTGAGTTTTTTTAAAAAAATTAATCTTCCCATTGTATTGACACTTAAAGCGATAAAGTCCGTGGCCTAGAAATGAGATTCAAGATCCAGTAAACTTTGCAGATTATGTGCTGCCAGAAAAGCATCTACCCAAGGTAGCGCAGCCTGCATACCAGCTGTTGCAGGCTCATAGCCCTGCGTTCCAAGTAGTGGGTTGAGCCAGATCACCTTGCGCACTTTGCCCCGAAAGCGTTGGAGCTGCCGAGCTAACAAATCCGGGGCACCGGTGTCATAACCATCGCTAAGGATCAGTACGATGGTATTTCTGGAGAGCATTGAGCGGGAATACTCCGTGTGAAAATCTTTCAGGCAACTGCCAATTCTTGTTCCACTCGACCAGGCTTCCTCCCGTTCAGCAAGCCGTCGTAGTGAGTCCGGAAACGCACGCGTCTTCAGCTTTTCAGAAATTGGCGTCAATCGTGTGCTGAAAAGAAAGCCATCCATCCTACGAAAATGCTGCTGTAGTGCATGCAGAAAACGCAGGAAGAACAGGCTGTATTGATCCATGGAACCGCTGATATCCAGAAAGGCGACCAATCCTGGTTTACGCTCACGTCGTTGGCGAAAACAGAGATGAAGTGGCTCTCCACCATGTTGCAGATTGCGTCGAATCGTTCCTCGAAGACTGATGCGACCAGAATGTGGAGAAGGACGCTGTCGGCGAGAAAGTCGTGCACTGAGTTGCTCAGCCAACCGTCGCGTCAACTGCTCTAGCTCTTCAAGCTGAGACATTGGAATCGTAGAGAAGTCAGTACGCCTCAATGTTTCCTGCAGACTGGCACCGGCCACTTCTTCGTCTTCACGGGTTTGATCACTGGCTTCTTGTGCTGAGCTGGCAAAAGTCAACAGTGATCGCTTTTGACGCGTAACCACACCCAGTGGATTGACAGGTGGTCGGTCATTAGCAGTTTTCCGAGGTGGTGGAGGCCCTGGATGCCAGTATTGATCGAACAAAGGATCAAATTGTTCATTCTCCTGCCTCGAAGAACACAGGAGCGCACGCAGTGCGGCACGGAGATAGGAGCGCTGATCCAAAGGGCCAACTCGACAAGCTTCCAAGGCTGCCAAGGTTTCTGCGACACCGACCCGAAAACTTTGACGGCGCAGAAAGCGACAGAACCCAATGACAGCTGCGGTCAGGTCTGTCTGCGCATTCATGTGTTCCGTGACGAACACGTTCGTCGACTTCATCCCACGGCTGCGGTCAATAGATTGTCCAGACCTCGCTTGCGTACCAGTTCCTGATCTTCTGTCGACTTCAGCACACATCCCATGGTACGT
This sequence comes from Deltaproteobacteria bacterium, assembly GCA_011522845.1. Taxonomy (GTDB): domain Bacteria; phylum SAR324; class SAR324; order SAR324; family NAC60-12; genus JCVI-SCAAA005. Next base: position 4,321 of record WTIF01000099.1, on the reverse strand, counting down.
TCAAAAGTCAGTTCATCCAGATGTGGGCGATTGAGCAGCAGGAGTGCCTGAGCCCAATCCAGGGTCTCAGCGACGCCTGGTGATTTGCTCAGTGGGAGTTCTCGCAAAGACTGAATACATTGCACTGTTTGACGTGCCAACTCGGCTTCTACCTGAGGTAATCGCTGACGCACAATCTCCTGCTCTTGCTCTGCATCCGGATAACCAATCCAGTGGTACAGACAGCGCCTCTTGAGTGCATCACTCAACTCACGGGTCCTATTTGAAGTCAGCACCACATGAGGACGGTGAGTCGCCTGCACAGTCCCCAACTCTGGAATCGTAATTTGAAAGACAGAGAGCAACTCTAGCAGAAAGGCTTCAAACTCCTCATCGGCCCGGTCTACCTCATCGATCAGCAACACGGGAGACTTCGCTGAGTGACGCAAGGCGGATAACAGTGGTCGCTCCAACAGGAATTCTTCGCTGAAAATTTGGGCTTGTTTGCTGTCCAGACGATTGGCACCACTCGCTTCTTCCAGTCGGATAGCCAAGAGCTGCTTCTGGTAATTCCACTCATAAACAGCGCTGTGCACGTCGAGCCCTTCATAGCACTGCAAACGGATCAATTCCGTCTGGCACAAGGTGGCCAGTGCCTGGGCCAGTTCCGTCTTACCAACTCCAGAGGGGCCTTCCAACAGCAAGGGTCGGCCTAGATGTAAAAGTAGAAAAGCTGAGGTCGCCAGCGCCTCATCAGCTACATATCCGGTAGCTTGAAGCTCTGTGACCACTGCCTGAGGATCTGCAGGCAGAGGCAAATTAGTCATGGAAAAATTGGGTTTGGAGAGAAAGGAGAGTGAGGAGCCCCAGAGGCTCCTCTAGTCGGCCAATTAGGAAATGACGCCCTTTTCCTTCAAGATCTTCCAGACCTTGAAGGGAGTGACAGGGATATCAACATGGGTCACACCCAAGTGAGAGAGCGCATCCACTACCGCGTTGGCCACTGCAGGAGGTGCTCCCACGGTTGGGGATTCTGCAACTCCCTTGGCACCCAGTGGGTGGTGTGGGGAAGGTGTGATCGTATGCCCGGTTTCCCAATTCGGAGTTTCTACCGACGTTGGTAGTAGGTAGTCCATGAAGGTACCGTTGAGAATGTTACCATCATCATCATAGATCAACTCCTCGTACATCGCTGGGGCAATTCCCATTGCCAGGCCGCCATGTATTTGACCTGTTACAATCATTGGATTGATGATATTTCCACAGTCATCAATCGCCACGAACCGGCGAATCTTCATCTCCGCTGTTTTTGGATCAATGTCCATCACACAGATGTAGGATCCAAAGGGGAAGGTTAGATTGGGTGGATCATAGTAGTGCGTCGCTTCCAGCCCAGCTTCCATTCCCTGTGGATGGTTGGTGTAGGCCGCAAACGCAATGTCCTGAATCGTCTTGGAACGCTCTGGAGCACCCTTGACGAAAAACTTACCGGGTTCCCATTCCAGATCTTCTTCACTGACTTCCAGAAGGTACGCAGCAATTTTACGCGCCTTGTCCCGGATCTTGTGAGCAGCCTTGGCAGCAGCAGCACCAGCGGTAGGTGTACTACGGGAAGCATAGGTTCCCAGACCGTAAGGAGCGGTGTCTGTGTCGCCTTCCTCAATCTGAATGTGCATCGCTGGAATGCCCAGCTCTTCCGCCAGAATCTGGGCATATGTTGTTTCGTGACCTTGTCCTTGAGACTTGGTCCCAAAACGAGCGATCGCCTTCCCTGTTGGGTGAATTCTGACCTCAGCACTGTCAAACATCTTGATGCCGAGGATATCAAAATCCTTGGAAGGGCCGGCCCCAACAATTTCAGTGAAGCTGGAGATGCCGATACCCATCAACTCACCTCGGGCACGCTTCTCTGCCTGCTCCTTGCGCAGTTCCTCATAGCCCACCATGTCCATTGCCTTGCGCAGCGCTGGGGCATAGTCACCGGAGTCATATTCCCATCCCAATGCAGAGCGGTAGGGGAACTGATCTTTCTGAATGAAGTTCTGGAACCGAAGATCTGCCGGATCCCGTCCTAACTTCTGAGCAAGCACATCTGTAATTCGCTCAATTGCATGCACAGCTTCCGTCACTCGGAAAGAACAACGATAAGCGACCCCTCCCGGTGGCTTGTTTGTATAAACCGCGTCCATCTCGGTGAAGGCTGTCGGGATATCGTAAGAACCCGTCACAATCGAGAAAAGTCCTGAAGGAAACTTGGAAGGATTCGCTGCCGCATCCGTGTAACCATGATCGGCCAGGGTCTTGATTCGCAGACCGGTCATCTTACCCTCCTTGGTGGAGGCCAGTTCAACGGTCATATGGTAATCGCGGGCGAAGGAATCAGCCTGTAGGTTTTCGGAGCGGTCTTCAATCCACTTGACTGGCTTGCCAATCAGGAAGCTCGCTGCAATTGCGATGACATAGCCTGGATAGACCGGCACCTTGCCCCCAAAGCCACCTCCAATATCAGGAGAAATCACACGAACACGCTCTTCTGAAAGACCAACATGGCCTGCCACTAGAGCAATCACGGTACGAATCGCATGGGGAGCCTGTGTTGTCATCCAGACTGTCAGCTTGCCCTCCGCTTTTTCGTAACTGGCTACACATCCACAAGTTTCGATGGAAGCCACGTGAATTCGTGGGATGTAGACCTGCTCCTTGACCACTACATCTGCCTCATTAAAGGCTTGTTCAGTGGCTTCCTGATCACCTGTCTGCCAATGCCAGATATGGTTGTCTGTTTTACCTTCCTTGTCTGGTCGCAGCAACGGAGCATCTGCATCCAAGGCCTTGTGTGGATCGATGAGCGGCTTCATCGACTCATACTCAATCGAATTTTCCAAGGCTTGTACCGCATCAGCGGCAATGTAGCGGTCTGTAGCAATCACAGCAGCCACTTCCTGAGCCTGATACATCACTGTATCAGTGGGTAGGACCATCTGAGTGTCTGACATCAGGGTTGGCATCCAGTGAAGATTGTACTGCTTAAGATCTTCCCCGGTGATGACAGCCAATACTCCAGGAATTTCCATCGCTACACTTTTATCAATGCTCTTGATCTTCGCATAGGCAAAGGGACTACGGGCAATGTCCATGTAGAGCATTCCTGGCAACTGAACATCATCTGTGTATTTGCCCAATCCTCGGATGAAGCGTGCGTCTTCCTTCCGCTTGAGGCTATGCCCCATGCCTCCAATTTCTTTGGATGTCTTGCACATTATCATGCGGCCTCCTCCTGCTTCTCGTTCAGTTTATTGGCGGCATACTGGATCGATTTGATGATGTTCGAGTAGCCGGTGCAGCGACACAAATTTCCTGAAATTCCCCAGCGAATTTCCTCTTCAGTCGGATTCGGATTCTTTTCCAGCAACTCCTTACCTCGCATGATCATGCCCGGAGTACAGAAACCGCACTGCAGTCCATGCTCCTGATGGAAGCCTTCCTGTAGTGGGTGAAGCTGTCCTCCTTGTTCAACTCCCTCAATGGTCTCAATTTTCTGATTGTTCGCTTGTACCGCAAAGAAAGTACAGGCCTTGATCGACTTTCCATTCAACAGCACCGTACAGGCACCACAGCTGGAAGTATCACAACCGATGTGTGTACCGGTCAGTGCCAGATCATCTCGGAGAAAATGGATTAAGAGTTTGCGCGAATCCACCTCTCGAGTGACGGATTCACCGTTGATTTCAATTGTGATGTTATGCTTCGACATGGATCAACTCCTCCCTTGGGCGCGTTCCACTGAGCGGCGGAGTGCGCGTTGTATCAGTTCACGAATCAGAGTAAGCTTATACTCAGCAGAACCTCTCAAATCATCTGCTGGGCTAGATGCATCCGCGGCAAGCTGTCCTGCCTGCGCAAATAGCGCATCAGATGGCTGCTGACCTCGCAGAACGTTCTCCGCATCCACTGCTCGAGTGGGGAGCGCTGCAACGTTAGTCAATCCGATACCAGCCTGTTCAATGCTACCGTCTGCCGCTAGAGAGAGTTGAACCGCTACTGCGGCAGCAGCGTAGTCACCCACCTTGCGCTCTACTTTCAGGTAACAGCCCCCGCTTCGGGTAGGAGGAATTGGAATTCGAATCTCAGTGAGAATCTCTCCGTGCTCCAGTGCCGTTGTAAAGAAATCAGTGAAAAACTCATCAATCGGCACCGTCCGGGCTCCTGGAGCCCCAGTGATCTCAATCTCAGCTCGGTAGGCCAGCATGGTCGCAGGGTGATCGTTGGCGGGATCACCGTGAGCCAGGTTACCTCCCACTGTTGCCAAGTTTCGCACTTGGGGATCTGCAATCATCTTTGT
>WTIF01000253.1 GCA_011522845.1 Deltaproteobacteria bacterium | reverse complement strand
AGGATGACTCTGGAATTGATCAATTGAGATCCGTTTTGGAAGGTCTCAATAATGTCATTCAGAAGTCTAATTCGAAGGAGGCTATTCAAGCAATTAAGGAAGTTGAATCGGTGATTGGTGAGGTCCCGGGTAGCTATGGGATCAAATCTCCACTTAGCAAAGCCAGGAGACTTTTTCGCAAGGAAGAGCCCGACCGTGAAAAAGCCCTGGAATTCTTGAATGAGAGTCTTGAAGTTCTGACGTCTGAGATTGCATGGAGAAAAGCGGCAAAGCTGAATGTCCTTCCTGCAGTTCGTGAGTATGCTGAATCTTTGAAGCCTACGATTGGCATCCGCTCACAACCAAGATTGAGTGTGGAGTTGGCTAAAGAGGTTTCAGCCTGTCAGGCTGATCACAGAGACGTATCGCTCTATTTCTAGAATAAATTCTAATTAGCGAAGAAATCCTGCAACTTGCGTCAAGCTTGTCTTGGCATCTCCGAACAGCATCCTTGTATTTTCACGGAAATACAGTGGATTCTCTACTCCAGAGTATCCGGTTGCCATGCTTCTTTTGAGAGCGATCACCGTCCCTGCCTTCCAAACTTCCAGTACGGGCATCCCGTAAATTGGACTGCCTGGATTCTCTTCTGCTCCTGGGTTGACGATATCATTCGCGCCGATCACCAGAGCAAGATCCGTATTCGGTAATTCTGGATTGATCTCATCCATTTCTAAAACTATGTCATAAGGCACGTTCGCTTCTGCCAACAAGACATTCATGTGGCCTGGGAGTCGACCGGCCACCGGATGAATAGCAAATTTAACGTCTACTTGCTGTTCCCTCAAGAAAGCAACAATCTCTCTGACAACGTGCTGGGCTTGGGCAACCGCCATCCCATATCCTGGAACGATGACCACACTCCGGGAGTGTTTGAGTTGTTCAGCAACCTCTTCTGCCTGAATCGGAATCGCCTCTCCTTGAACTTCTGAAGAGTCGAGAAGCGTACCTTCTTCAACACCCCATCCACCAGCAATCACGTTGATGAAGGGCCGATTCATTCCCTTACACATGATATAGCTCAGTATGGCTCCACTGCTTCCCACTAGAGCACCAGTTACTAACAATAGGTTATTCCCCAACATGAATCCTGCCATCGCTGCTGACCAACCGGAGTAGCTATTCAGCATGGAAACTACGACCGGCATATCCGCGCCACCGATCGCCATGATCATATGAACTCCAATTGCGCCTGAGATCACAGCTACCAAAAATAGAGCAAACGCATGATTTCCAGGTTCCCCGATCATTAACCAAACTGCTAGGAGAAAACTTACTCCTATCCCAGCCAAGTTAATCAGATGTCGGCTTGGTAGCATCACAGGTCGACTGCCAATCCGGGCACTCAGCTTTCCAAAGGCCACCACAGAACCTGTAAACGTATAGGTTCCAATGAACACCCCAAGAAATACCTCAAAGATATGGATGGTCGATCCAGGGCCCGTTTCAGTCTCGAAATAACTGACAAATCCGACAAAGGTTGCCGCAAGTCCTCCAAAGCTGTTGAGAATTGCAACCATCTCCGGCATTTGCGTCATTTCTACTCGAGTTGCCAACTGCCAGCCAATGAGAGCACCCCCAGCCAGTAAGAGGACCAACCAAAAATATTGACCTGCTTCAGGCAAGCTGAGAGTCGCAAGAATCGCTACAGCCATCCCCAACATGCCCAGACGATTTCCACGTTGCGCCGTTTCCTGCTGAGACAAGCCGCTGATGCTTAAGATGAAAAGAATACTTGCACCGATAAAAGCTAAACTGATGATCCCTGAGGGCATGATGATCAAAACTCCTGATTGGGTGTCAGATTTTCAAAATACTAATGAGGTTATTTCTTAAACATTCCAAGCATTCTTTGGGTGACCAGGAAGCCCCCCGCAATATTTATCGAAGCGATCAGAATTGCCGCCCCTGCCAGCAGTGGATGATCGCCAGAAATGTGTACCATTCCACCAAGCACAATGATTCCACTGATCGCGTTTGTTAGACTCATCAACGGAGTTTGGAGGGAGGGCGTAACATTCCAAACCACCATGTAACCAACAAAACAGGAAAGCATGAAAACAAAGAGATGACCCAGAAACTCTTCTGTTCCAACAAAACCAAGCATCACACATAACAGGGCAGCTAATGCGTAAGCAACGTATGGATGAAAAATCTTTTGCCAAGCCGGCTTTATAGTTTCTGTTTCCGGCACTTCAGCTGTTTGATCCGGAGTGGCTTCCTGCTGAATCGGTTTTTTTGGTGCAGGAGGTTTTGGTGGCTCCCAGGTCACTTCTCCGTTTCGAGTAACAGTAATTGCACGCGTGATTTCATCTTCAAAATTCAACTCAACAAGGTTCTCACCTTTCAGATGATTCAATAATTTTAGTACGTTATTGCCATATAGCTGACTAGCCTGGGTCGGTAATTCACTCGGTAGATTGGTTTTGCCGACAATGGTTACACCCATTTGCTTGACCACTTTGCCGGATTCAGTTAACTCGCAGTTACCTCCACCTTCTGCAGCTAAATCAACAATTACCGAACCAGGCTTCATCGAGCGAACCATCTCTGTAGTGATCAGCTTTGGAGATGGACGGCCAGGGATCGCTGCTGTAGTAATGATGATATCGACTTCGGCTGCCTGCTGGGCGAACAACTCCATCTCTGCTTTGATAAAGTCTTCACTCATCTGCTTTGCATAGCCTCCTGCCCCTGTACCATCTTCCTCAAGATCCAATTCTAAGAATTCGCCTCCCAGACTTTTAACCTCATCTCTAACCGCAACTCTTGTATCAAACGCCCGGACGATGGCTCCCAAACTGTGGGAAGCTCCAATTGCCGCCAAGCCTGCGACTCCAGCACCAATCACCAATACTTTGGCTGGAGGAATGCGACCTGCTGCAGTGATTTGGCCCGTAAAGAATCTTCCGAAATGCTGAGCTGCCTCGACAACAGCTCGATACCCTGAGATGTTTGCCATGGAGCTGAGGACATCCATAGACTGAGCCCTGGAAATGCGGGGAATTGCATCCATAGCCAAGGCCGTCACTTGCTTACTTGCTAGCTCCTCCAATAACGCTTTTTGTTGGGCTGGTTGGAGCATGCATATCAAAATTTGACCTTCATGCAGTTTTTCAATCTCTTTGGCTTCAGGCGCTCGGATCTTCAAAATGATATCTGCTTTCTTCCAGACGTCCGCAGTGCGTCCAGCTATGTTTGCTCCTGTTTCAACATAGAGGGCATCTGGGAAGTTGGCCTTCACTCCTGCACCAGATTCGACTAGTAAGTCATAACCAAGTTTCTGCAAGTTGGGGACGTGGCCCGGAGCAATCGCAACTCGTCGCTCTTCAGGAAGTATTTCTCGTGGAATCCCAATCAGCATGAAAGCCTCTTTGTTAGACAGAATTTATTCAATTAAATTTCACTTAAAAAATTTTTCTACAAATCAATAATTATTTTAATCAGCAATAAGAACCTCTTATCCAACTGAAATAACTAGAAGAACAATTTTCTAAGAAACACATTCATAGATAAGTCGTACTTGAATGATCTGAAAACGCTATCAAAGCAATAG
>WTIF01000426.1 GCA_011522845.1 Deltaproteobacteria bacterium | reverse complement strand
GATTAAGGCAGCCTCCATTCATGAGTCTGGCAAGTGTGCTCTGTATTTCTCGTGATGAGCATCGAGCAAAGGATCTTGCTTTGTCTCTACGGCAAAATTTAAGATCTAACGGCCAAGGGCAAGTAATCTGTCAGGGACCGGCCGAAGCACCGATTCGACGCATCAACCATCGCTTCCGCTGGCAAGTGTTGATTAAGGCTGCTTCTGCAGGATTGATTCGAAAAATTTTTGAAAAATCACTTCTTGGCCCAGAACCCTTGATCTGTAGTCGAGAAGAAAACATTATTCTTGATATCGACCCACAGCATTTGATGTGACAAGATGAATGGATTCAGCCCATCTCGAAGTCGTGGTGGGGGATTATCGCCAAACAGATATGGAGTTTGAGATGAAAGTAAGTTTTTTGGGATTGGGCGTGATGGGATACCCGATGGCCGGTTATCTGGTAAAAGCCGGTCACGAGGTATGTGTTTATAATCGTACAGCAGAAAAAGCCGCAAAGTGGGTTCAGCAGCATGGTGGAACCAGTGCAAGTACTCCGTCAGAAGCTGCAAAAGGTGCTGAAATTGTGTTTACTTGTGTTGGCAATGACGACGACCTCCGTCAGGTGGTAAATGGAGAGCAGGGGGCCTTCCGAAGTATGGACAAAGGAACCCTACTGGTTGATCACACGACCACTTCAGCGATTGTAGCGAGGGAACTGGCGGGTGTTGGAGCTTCCTTGGGAGTCGGATTTGTGGATGCTCCAATTTCAGGCGGTCAAAGTGGTGCTGAAAACGGGATTCTGACTGTGATGTGTGGGGGAGATCAGGCAAACTATGATCGAGCAGAGCCTGTCATTCAAGCCTATGCACGATCGGTCAAACGACTTGGAGAAGTTGGTTGTGGTCAACTAACGAAGATGGTCAATCAGATCTGTGTCGCAGGGGTAGTTCAATCCTTAGCAGAAGCTATTCATTTCGCCCAGCGAGCAGGGTTAGATCCGTTGGCTGTGATCGAGGTGATTTCAAAAGGAGCTGCCCAATCATGGCAAATGGAAAACCGACACAAGACCATGGTGGCTGATGAATTCGAATTTGGTTTTGCCGTTGATTGGATGCGCAAGGATCTGGGGATAGTACTCAATGAAGCGAGACAAAATGGTGCTCAGTTGCCTGGAACCGCGATGATCGATCAATTTTACTCTGGTGTTCAAGCGTTAGGTGGAGGACGCTGGGATACTTCAAGTTTGCTAAAGTTGCTACAAGATCCAAAATAATCATTCTGATTCGTGCCCCTCTCTCCCCTTCCACCACCTAGTCCTGCTGAACTATTCTGGCAGAAATATAAGTTCTATCTTCTGTTGACCTTTCTCAGTCTAACATGGCTGAGCTACCTGGGTCAGGTTGATCAGGAGTGGACTCGGTGGCTAAGAGAAAATCGATCGGATCTTTTTGGAGAATGGATGGGTCGCACCCTCTTTGAAGGCTCTCTGCCAGGAGGGAGTGATCCCGCCATTCTTTTTGTCCTCGCTAGTTTCTTGCTCTATTTCAGAGCTTGGAAATCCAATGCAACAGAACGACTTCAGGAGTGGCGTCCCTTTTTAGGGTACATCATTACCACCACCCTTGCCGGTGGATTGGGTTATGTTCACTGCCTAAAATGGATCATCGGCAGGGCTCGCCCAAATCTTGTTTGGGACAAGCAATGGCCATTTAGTGAGTGGTATGAATTTGGCCCACATTACATCGCTGAGGGAATCTACAGGGGAAGTTTTCCAAGTGGTCACACCGCCGTCGTCCTTGTGCCGATGCTCCTGTCTCTGATTTGGCTGACAGACTTCAAGTACCGAAAGCCAAAGTTAGCGATCTTTTGGGCAATAGGCTGTATTCTGCTAGCGGTAGGCATGGCAGTAGCCCGCTCCATGACGGCTCATCATTGGATCAGTGATAGTCTTGGAATTTTTGGACCTGTGGCATTGATAGCCTATTGGCTCTATTTCGATTTTTTGAAGGTTCCCCAACAGAGGGCTTACTTCCGCAGGAATAAGAAGTTACCCGAGATGCCTCGTCTCTGGGAGTTGAAGCTTTGTGGGTGGGGCTTTCTAGTGATTCTAGGATTGATCTGCTGGTTTTGGGGGCTACGCTCTGTGCAACTGCAATCAGTTCCTTATTTGCTGGGGTTGGCACCTGCTGGAGCTGTGCTGATGACCTGGGGATTCCTGAGGATTCAACGACTTTATTCAGGCCTGTTTAAATGGCTGCACCAATGATGCGAGGCTCCCCAGGTTTCTGATGAATCTATATAGATTTATTCAAAATGCTGGAAAAAGGGTTCATTTCTCAGATCATGCTGACGATAACGATTAAAAACATCAAAAAGGCTGAGACCAACATGAAAGCGTGAATGAAGAAGTAGAGCCGATGATGCTCGTGCATATTCTTAAGGACGTCTACGTAATTCTTCAGAAAAGCCACCATGTCTGATCCTATTTTTCTTGGAATGGATAGTGCTTTGGACTCCATTTGGTTGTCCAATGAAATAACTAAATTATGCTAACTTACGAAGAAGCCAAAGTCACCATTCTTGCGCACGCTAAGGCTCAAGAACCAGAAAAAGTTGATTTTAGAAAATCAGTTGGAAGAGCCCTAGCTGAAGATCTTATCGCGCTAGAAGATCAGCCTCCTTTTGATAATTCTGCAGTCGATGGCTACGCTGTAAAATTAAATGCAATTGCCAACGCTACCTCAGAAAATCCTGTAGTTTTAAGATGCCAGGAATACATGTTCGCTGGTCGATTAGACACGGTTTCACTTCAGGAAGGTGAATGCGTTCAAGTTGCTACAGGGGCACCTATGCCCCTAGGCGCAGATGCTGTTGTTATGAGGGAACAAGTTGTGAGGAAGGATGACCAAGTTTACTTTTCGCATCCCACTCAGAATGGAAACAATCTACGTCGCAGAGGGCGAGACATGTCCATCGGAGACCCTCTCTTCCCTGTCGGAACAACGATTGCCCCAACGCATCTGGTCTTGCTGGCAGCCCAAGGTCTGGTTGAAGTACCATTGTACAAAAGGCTGAAGATAAATATTTTGTCTACGGGAACAGAACTGGTTGATCCAACCATCAAACCCGGGCCAGGTCAAATTCGTGAGGCAAACAGTTTTTTGCTTGAAGCCCTGCTCCAAACAGAGGCTTGTGAGGTAACAAGACTTCACCGAGTGGTTGATGACTTGGAAGGTACAATCAAAGTTCTTGATGAGGCTCTGAAAGCAGATGTTTTGTTGATTTCAGGTGGGGTCTCGGTTGGTGACTCAGATTTTGTAAAGCCTGCTCTAAAGGAGTTAGGAGTCGAAGAAATTTTCTGGCGGGTCAAAATCAAACCTGGCAAACCCCTTTTCTTTGGAAAGCTCGGAGAAACCAAGGTTTTCGGCTTACCCGGAAATCCAGCTTCCACATTCGTCCTATTTGAAGAACTGGTCAGGCCCTACCTGCGTAAATGTCTTGGCCACCAACAAATTGAAGTGCCAATGCGATCTGCAAAAATCATTGAGGATTTTGATGAAACCTCAGAGAGACTGCAACTTTTGAGGGCCCATTGGCATCATCAAGATGGTAC
>WTIF01000175.1 GCA_011522845.1 Deltaproteobacteria bacterium | reverse complement strand
AAATTCCAAGGAAGATGCCCAGCGCTAGGATGCTTAAGAGTGCCAACAAAAAACGACAACAACGGAAATCGGTTGACATTAAGAGCACTTATGTTTGAGGAGAGCAATCAACGACTTTTTCCAAGAATTTTGATCAGACTGCCCTTACCTCCATCTGTTAGCAAAAACAAATCTCCAGTCGGGGAGGTCTCAATTTTTCGGATTCGGCCGAACTCGTTTTGGTAAAGTCGCTCCTCAACGAATTTGCTCCCACTTTTGGTGAACCTGAGAAGGGTCTTCTCTCGCAGGGTCGTGACAAACCAACTACTTTGCCAATTGGGATAATTTTCACCATTGTAGATCAGCAATGAAGAAGGAGCTACCGATGGATCCCAGTAGTAGAGTGGTGGTTCCATACCTGAATACTGAGTTCCCACTCCCACCTTTTCATTGTTGTAATCTTTACCATAGGTAATTACCGGCCAACCATAGTTGCGTCCTCCGATCAGTTGATTAATCTCGTCCCCACCTTTCGGACCGTGATCAACAACATAGACCTGACTATCGTTTGAATTGTAGTAAATACCCTGGGGATTTCGATGACCATAGGTGAAAACTTCTGGCAGCGCATCTGACAAACCTACAAACGGATTATCCTTCGGTAAACTACCATCTAAGTTTAATCGGATTGTCTTTCCTAGGTGATTATCCAACCTTTGAGGATCTGCTGCGAAGACATCCACAATCCGACTAGCTGTTGTATAATTAAATCGGTCTCCAACGGTCAGAAAGATGTGCCCTGATTCATCAAAGGTGATTCTGGAGCCATAATGTATGCTTGATCCCACATAAGGTAGCGCCTCAAAAATTTCTTCAATATTCGTAATCCTATTTGATTCAATTTTGAAGCGCACCAGGGCTGTTGTCGACAAACCTTGCTTCCTCTTCGAATAAGTCAAATATAGAAACTGATCCTGCTCATAGCTGGGTGATTTCCTTATGTCTAACAGTCCACCTTGACCTGAAAAACTTACTTGTAACCCAGTCTCCAGATTCTGAATTGATTCGCCATCAATCAACTTCAGTGAACCACTTCTTTCTGAAACAACTATTCTAGTTTCATCCAGAAATGCCAGGCCCCAAGGATAACTCAAATCATCTGTAATGATTTCATAATCTGGTTCACAATTGGATTCACATAAGTTTTTAGCCAGACTAAATGATGGGGCTGCCAGTATGAGAATTGTTAAAAAAATATTATTTAGTAGATATTTAGATCTATAATTTTTCTTCATCTATCACCTTGATTGAAGTATGCGTGTGTTCAATTCGAATTGAGATTGAACAAGTCTTCTATATTTACACTCAGATCAAACTAATTTTTCTCCGTGATAAACACAGCATTTTTCTGCAGGAAATTTTAATAGTAAATTTTCCTGGCTGATAGACATTTGTCGGTTCACCTTTACCTTCACTTCAAATTTATCACATTGAGCTGATATCAACTTAAAGTTGCCACAATCGTCAATCATCTTCACTACTGCTGGAATAGTATTATCAGATTTTTCCGAAGCAACTTGAATAAACTCTGACCTGATGCCCATCTGGACTTCGGAAGATTGAGCCACACTACGCAAATCAGAGGAGGTTTTGAACTTCGTTCCACAAAATAAAACCTCATCTTCTGAGGCGACTTCACAACTGAACAGGTTCATCGCAGGTGAACCTATAAAGTACCCCACAAATGTGGTTTCAGGTTTTTCGAACAAATCTCTGGGGGTGCCAACTTGAACGATTTTCCCTTTATCCATGACCACAATTTGCTCAGCAAAAGTCATTGCCTCATTCTGATCGTGGGTTACGTAAATCAAGGTTAGTTTATACTTTTCGTTGATTTCCTTCAGCTTTCTTCTGAGCCTGAATTTCAGATCAGGGTCAATGACTGTGAGAGGCTCATCCATCAAAACAGCAGCTACATCATCTCGGACTAGACCACGACCAAGTGATATCAACTGCTTCTGATCTGCGGTCAATTTTAGGGCAAGTTTGCGAAGTAGATTGGTTAAGCCCAAGGTTTCTGCAACCTAATTGACCTTTTCTTTGATTCTAGAGTTGGAAACACCACGACAGACCAATAGGAAGGCTAGATTTTCCTGAACAGTCATAGTGTTGTAAATCACAGGAAACTGAAAAACCTGAGCAATGTTTCTGTTCGAAGTATCTGTGGCTGTTACATCGACACCATCGAATAGAATTCTTCCTCGAGTAGAATGAACAATGCCAGACATAATGTTTAGCATGGTTGTTTTCCCATATCCCGAAGGTCCTAGTATAGCGTAGCGGCCTCCATCTTCCCAAGTAATGCTGAATTCTTCCAGAGCATAGGTCGGATTTGAGACATCGGTATCATAAGTATGGGTAATCTGATTTAGTTCAATTCTTGCCATTAGTCAGCCTTTTGAAGGGTTCTGGATATCACTTAGCCCCCAGAAACGATAGTTTTTGTTTTGATATACTTTTTTTCAAAAACTTGTTTTGCAATTTCTTACTCAACCAAAATCACAGCTAAAATACCCTTGTTGTTGCCTCAGAACCCCTGACTCAAAACGAGGAGATCTGGACCCAAGTCGAGAACAATCACATAGTGATCGTACATCCCGATCGCAGATTGGAAATTCGGCGAATTCCGCTGCCTTATCAGGCTGAGCTTTCCCTGCGCAAGGGAATGCTCCAGCAGCAGAGGGTACAAGCCTTGGCTTCTTAGCTCTTAGCTCGTTTGTGACATGGTTGGTGTGCCTTCCAAGAAGCTCAGCAGCTTGGCAGCGACCTGTTCAGGATGGGTGATGAAGAGATTGTGCTCTGTACCCGGCATTATTTCCATTTGATGAGGACCAATCAAAGCGCAGATCTTCTCAACATCTTGCCTCGAAACAACGTGATCTTTCTCACCCCATAGCAAGAGCTTGGCTACATCCTTGGTGAGAGAACCACAGTTCCTATAGACCATTCCTTGGTCTGCGAGTGTGCCACAACGGAACATCGAAAGCAGCGCCCTATCGAAACCAGGGTAAGCTAGCTGCTCTTCAAAGCGAGGAATGAAGGACTCCACTCCAATAGCGCTGTATCTGCGCTGACGACGTTTTCGGAGTTGGGAGATCACTACCTTGCTCATCATCCACTCCCCTACACCAGGTACTTGTAGTAATCGGCTCCACCACTGCTTTGAAATGAAATCCAGCATTGGTGCAACCAGTACCAAATGTCGGAAAAATTCTGGATGTTGTTGAACAAGATTCACAGCAATCACCGCCCCAAGATAATGGCCCAGTACGGAGACACCTGTCTTGATTCTCAAGTAGGATAGTGCTGCCCAGATTTGCTGCGTAAACAATGAGATAGTGTAGTCTCTCTCAGGACGAGCAGAACGACCATGGCCATAGAGATCCATACGAAGTGTTTGCCAGTTGGCCTTGTGCAAATGAGGTACGAGTCGGTCAAACTCCCAGTGAGGCACTGTGGCGCCATGAATCATCAGGAGTAATCGCCCAGTTTCTGGTCCTTCCAACAAAGAAAAAGTGGCGCCTTGCTTTAGTGGCAGGTCCATCAGTCTATCTCCTTGAAAAATTGAATAAAT
>WTIF01000177.1:6483-41335 GCA_011522845.1 Deltaproteobacteria bacterium | reverse complement strand
GTCTTGGAATAGAGTCAGCGTCAATTTGTGCAGGATCATCGGGATGACCCAGCCAGGCGTTGTGTTGAAGCCTACCATTTTTCCACTTTTCACCCACTAGCTGAACACGCAACGCACCCGCTGACGCAGCTTGTCCCCAACCAGCGTTGGGTCCCGACATATATTGATGTTGAGACAACCCAATCGACCATGCCATGCGGCCATCATAATCCGGCAGAACCCATGCCGAAATACTTAACAGCACCCAGGTCAACCGAGCTGGCACCCAATTCATTAGATCATCCGCTCTTGCTCCGAACCAGCCAAAGCGCAGGTAGCGTGAATTACGATAGCCGACCATTGAATCCATAGTACTGATTACCTTGAAGGCAAGCATGCCTGGAATTCCGACCAAAGTCAGCCATATTAAAGGCGAAACTACTCCATCAGACAGATTTTCGCTAAGGCTTTCTAGGGTTGCTCGATTACAACCTGCGAGATCAAGTCTTTCTACATCACGTCCCACCAGTTGGGATATTTCCTCCCGGGCTTTCATCAAATTGCCATCGGCAGTAGCTCGCCAAACACGTAACCCATGAATCTCTAAGTCTCTCAGGGCTAGTAGACTGTAACCCAAAAAGAGATCCAGACTCCAACCAAGGACTGGATGTAAGCTGCCAAATAATTTTTGCAAAAGGAAGTAGCACCCCAAGACGATCCCCAAAAGCAGCAGACCGAGCAGGATGCCTCCCGTGTAACCATTCCATCCTCTGGCAAATAGCCATCGCTCCAGATAAATCAGCAAGGAGCCAATCAGCCGAATTGGATGAAATCGATAAACGGGATCTCCCAACCAAAGATCCAAAAGGAAGATTGACCAGAGCAACAGTAGAGGCGTCACCCAACTGGCAAAGGTGACTTCAGCAAAGCCCGTCAAGAATCCTCGACAAGTTACAGTGACGCTCAATCAAATCAGCCAATCGATCCAACTCTCGCAAATTTTCCTGTGCATGATCTGGAATGGGCTTAATCTTCTTTCCAGTAAGTTGCAGCAAGCGGTTCGCTACCTCACCCTTATCGAAGATGCCGTGCAGATAGGTTCCTAGAATTTTCTGCTTTTCATCCCAGACACATAATCCTGAAGGCTCCACCAAATCCACCCATTTTGCTTGCTGTAATTGAGATCTTCCTGCATGAATTTCGTAGCCACTCACTCTACATCCTTTAAGAATTTCCTGTCCCTCATATTCAGCACGCTGCAGAATCTTGGTATCGAGCATCTCAGTTCGTAACGGCAGAATACCCAGACCAGATGCACCATCAATTGTGCCCTCAATTCCTTGAGGGTCA
The DNA here is from genome assembly GCA_011522845.1 of Deltaproteobacteria bacterium. Taxonomy (GTDB): domain Bacteria; phylum SAR324; class SAR324; order SAR324; family NAC60-12; genus JCVI-SCAAA005. The sequence continues at coordinate 40,006 of WTIF01000177.1, read as the reverse complement.
GTAATCCACTCTCCCAGCATCTGGAACCCGCCACAGATTCCCACCAGCAGGAAGCTTCCCAGATGCTGCTGAATCCAATCTTCCCATCCCCTTTCTCGGAAAGTTTGCAGATCGGACAATGTGTTCTTACTGCCTGGTAGAATCAACACGTCCGGCAGTCGACCACTCGAGGGCTGCTCCAGATACTCTAGAGAAATGTCTGGTTGACGCTGTAGAGGAGCAAAGTCAGTAAAATTAGAGAGTTGCGGTAAGTGGACAACATGAATTCGCAGGGATGCGTCTTCACGATGAGTTGAGCGAATCTGCTGGGAATCTTCCTCATCAACTTGGAAGGAATCGTAGGGAATGGTGCCCAGCACTGGTAGCGGAACCTGTTTCTCGAAGAGCCGGATACCCGGTTCGAGTAAAGTGTAATCCCCTCGGAACTTGTTAATCAGGCAGCCATAAAGCAAGGGACGATACTCTGCTTGGATCAGGTCATATGTTCCCTTAAGCCAAGCGAAGACTCCTCCATGATCAATATCCCCCACCAATAAAACTCGGGCGTTCGCATGGTGAGCCATCCGCATGTTTGAAAGGTCGGTTTGCTGGAGGTTGATCTCAGCAGGGCTGCCTGCTCCCTCCAGAATCAGCAACTCGAAATCACGGGACAGGTCATCATAAACCTTCCGGACAATCGTGAAGTTTTCTTCTGCCAGTTGGTAGTAGTCACGATAGGCATAGCTCCCAATGGCCTTGCCTAGGCGCACAAGCTGGGATCGTCCCTGCCCTTGGGGTTTGAGCAAGATCGGATTCATCCGCACATCCGGTTCCAATCCAGCAGCTTGAGCCTGCAGAACCTGGGCTCGCCCCATCTCCTCTCCAGAGCGAGTGACTCCTGAGTTCAGCGCCATATTCTGCGCTTTGAAGGGTGCCACTCGAACACCACGTCGTGCAAGTAGACGACAGAGGCCGGCACAAAGAAGGCTTTTACCTACCCCAGAACCTGTTCCCTGCAGCATCAATGCTTTAGCCAAGATTCAGCGCTCCAATTGCTGCAGGACGGAGAGAAATCGCTGAAGGCCCTCACGATGTTGAAGAGAAATCCGTAGATGGTTGTCAGCTAAACCGGAGTAGTGCTCGCCCCAACGCAATGTGAGATTTTTTGCAGAGCATTGTTCTCTCAGAGATGCTAATAACCCTGAGGTGATCTGAAAGAGATTGTAAGGAGCGTTGCCAGGCACGATCTTGAGGTGGGAGTTAGATTGCAGTTGAGGCAAGAACTCCTGACGGAGAATAGCCAGTTCCTCACGCTGGACAGTGGGTTCCTGATGACCCAACTCCAAGCCAATTTGTTGGAGCCACCCAGAAATTGAGGTAGCAGAAAATCTTTTCGAAAGAAAAGCCAGCAGATCCAGATTACCTGTAACCAAGTAACTTGGACCTAGCCCGAACCAGCCATGGGATTCAGCCAATGTTCTCAAGACGATCAGATTGGGACGAATTGTGGGGACCAAGCTGTTCGATGAATCCAGATCTACCAAAGCAAGATCTGACTCGTCTATCATGAAGCAGGTTTGTGGATTATCATCAATGAGTGACAACAAAGTTTTTCTGGAAAAATACTGACCGGTGGGGTTGTGTGGATTCCCCACCATCACCAAAGCTACAGAAGATAACTCATTTTGGAGTTGGCTCTCATTGAATTGAAAATCCTCTTCCTGCCTCAGATCAAAAGAAATTTGACGTAACCGGCATAAGGTGGTTACCCGTTCGTAGGCGGAGGAACAAGGTTGGGGCAACAACACAGAAGTCTGTCGGAAGTAGTCGGCGATAGCCAGGTAAGCCTCGGAGGTGCTGGGGCAACAAACAACATGCTGCTGAGGGATTTTCCACTGTCCAGCAAGGGCTCCCTGTAATGTCTGGGCGTAAGGTTCAGGAAGACTGTGGGCGGCTTCTGTCAACACATCTGAAGCAATCGGAGTTCGCAGCACTGGAACTCTCGTGCCGAGATCAATGATTTTCTTAGCATCGACCTCCTGCTGATGAACGGAGTGCATTTTGTTGTCTGTCGAAAGCTGTGGAACTTTCTTGTTCATCCCCCCTCTAACTGCATGGTCGTCAAGCGAAGCCCTTTCGATAGCTCTTCCACCCAGTTTTCTAGACCGGCTACACTCGCTGGATGCCACCATTGACTGGCTATTCCTGTACTGAGTAGCTGTTGCCAATACTGACGTAACTTTGATTGTTCTTTGGTTACACTACTTCCAGTGACCTCAAACAGGCCATCGGATGCGAAGATCAACCGATCTTTGGGACCAACTCTACTCCGCCTAAGAGTAACCTGGGACAGGCGCAGCAATTTGAACAAGGCGCTGCCACCAGCAGCCTCCTGCAGTTCCCAAAGTCTCTTCTCTGTCTCAATGGCACTCAACTTTCGTCCTAAACAGAGACTCTCACCCGATTGCAGCACCATGAGATGAAAGCGGTCTGCACGATACTGCTGAGTCAATTGGATAAGTTGATTCCTGACAAGGGCAAGAAAGTCTGTACTCCCTGTCGAGCGACTGGCATCCACAAGCAGCCACCAGAAGCGACGACGGTGAGTGTGAACATATTGCAGTTGCCAAACAGGGGAATCGTTCAAACCTCGCCAAGATTTGCGCAAGGTTGCCAGCCAGTCCAGTGTTCTCCCTTGTTGTGCCGAATTCTTCAATGGTGGTGGTTGTCCCAACATCGTTTGTGATGCTGGCCAAGCGGTATCATTCTTCTTGGTCTGTAACTCGGTTCGCAGGGAAATTGGATCGGGTCGAGGACCTTGGGGTTGCCGGGAAGTCTGCCATTTGGGTCGCGGGGGAATTTGTTGATTGGGGGACTGCTGCTCAGTGGGTGGACTTGGTGGATCATTCTTAGAAATTGGTTGCCCAAGGCACAACTCCCAAGCTTCTTGTACGTGATCCTCCGTCAGCTTTTGACTGCCCTGCCAGGCAGCTGCACAGCGAGCCGTGCGTAAGACTGCTAACTCAGTGCGTAGTCCTTCGAGCTTCAGTTCCTTTGCTTTTTCAGCAATTTGGATCCGGAGTACCTCCGGAATCAACACAAGTGCGAGCAAATTCCTGGCAGCAGCTAATTTACGCAAGATCTCCTGTGTCTCAGTCCGCCAAGTCTCAGCAAACTTCTCCGGATCGTCTTCGAACTCCATTCTGCGTTGGACAATCTCCATCCGTTCTGGAACCTCAAAGTTATCCTGGATCAATAGCTTATGAGCAAAGCGGTCCTGCAATTGAGGACGTAGTTCACCTTCTTCAGGGTTCATCGAGCCCACAAGAATGAAGCGTGTTTTCAAATTGGCTGACAATCCATCACGTTCGACCTGTTGCTTGCCGCTGACAGCTGCATCCAGCAGGGAATCGGTCAGATGGTCTGGGAGCAAATTGACTTCATCTATGTAGAGTACTCCTCCATCGGCCTGCGCCATTAATCCCTGTTGTAGTTGCCATTGGCCTTGTTCGACCAGATTGCCAGCATTGACTGATCCGAGCAGACGATCCTCCGTGGTTCCCAAGGGGACCTCAACAAAAGGAACTGTATCCTGGCTGCTAGTTTGTAGCAGATCGGTAAACGCTCGGGCGAGGGTACTCTTGGCACAACCTCGATGTCCTTGCAGTAGAATTCCACCCAGTCTGGGGTCAAGGGTATGGTAGATCAGTGAGCGTTTGGCCAGTGCTAGCCCTACGATGGCAACAAAAGGAAAGCGAGTAGTCATTCGAGTTCTCCTTGCAACTCCAGCAGTTGATGGCGTAACCGTTCCAACAATTCTGGAGCAGGGTTTTCCCAGAGATCACGTTCGTGAGCTTCCAGCAGACGTTGGGTAGCATCTCGCAGCGCCTGTGGGTTGTAGCGGCGGAAGAACTCCTGTTGGGTTGGATTCAACAGCAGTTGCTGAGCCAGATCAGCGTACTGATTGTCAGAGGCTACATCGCAGGTAGCATCGTAACCAAAGAAGTAATCGACAGTGGCAGCCATCTCGAAGGCTCCTTTGTAGCCATGCCGTCGCATTGCTTCTAACCAGCGTGGATTCAGAACACGACTTCGGAAGACTCGATTAAATTCTTCTTTTAGGCTGCGGATTCGTAACTGTTCTGGATTGCTGGAATCTCCATGATAGGTCACTGGTGCTTTCCCACGAATCTGTTCAACAGCAGCGTGGAGTCCACCCTGAAACTGGAAATAGTCATCAGAGTCGAGAATGTCATGCTCCCGATTGTCCTGGTTCTGATGGACAACCTCGACTTCGCTCAGCCGCTGTTTGAACAAAGTCGGTTCTTCCCACGACTGCCCGTCCGTTCCATAGGCGTGTCCACCCCACTTGAGGAAGACTTCAGTCAGATCCGCCTTGCTCTGCCAGTTGCCAGCATCCAACAAGGGTAGCAGCCCGGTACCATAACAGCCAGGTCCGGCACTGAAGACCCGCAAATGGGCCAACTCTTGAGCCTGTTCAGCAGGGATTCCCTTAGTTTGTAAGCGTTGCTTTTCTGAGTGCCATGAAGCTCGGATCGGGTTGTCTTGTTCGGGTTCTTCTAATTCTGCAAGACGCTTCGGTACTTGGGCGAGTAGACGCATCGTCTCACCAAAGGCATCCCGAAACAGTCCAGAAACACGAAGAACCACGTCCACGCGGGGACGACCCAGCACACTCAGCGGCAAGATCTCGAAATCCAACAAACGTCCTGAGGTCGGCTCCCAGACAGGACTACAACCCCAGAGCCAAAGCGCCTGAGCGATGTCGTCCCCTCCGGTCCGCATGTTCGAGGTTCCCCAGATCACGAGCGCCAAGTGCCTGAGATCAGTCCCATGCTCCTCACGGTAACGATCAAGCAGCCGATCTGCGAGTCCTTGTCCACATTTCCAGGCGGTTTGAGTGGGAATGGTACGGGGATCGACGGCGTAGAAATTCCGTCCAGTGGGTAGGACATCGTACCTTCCACGCGTGGGTGCGCCGGAAGGTCCAGGCTGAATAAATTTTCCAGACAAGCCACGTAGCAACTGCTCAGTTTCCCGTTCACAGTCCAAGAGACGTGGCAGCAGGACTTCCTGCAACAGCGTTCGTAGTTGCTGTAATTCATGGGAGTCAGTGGGTTCTTCCGTACCGGAACAAGCACCTTCGACCCAAAGTTTGGCCCGTTCATTCAACTCATCCCGCAAGGTTACAGAGAGAGTCTGCAGATCAACATCCTTTGGTAGATCTCCTAGACAATGTACCAATCCTCGAGAATGTGGTGTCCCCAGACGTAGCAGACTTAGCAGGAACTCAGTCTGCTGCTGTCCGCTCGGTACCTTCCCGAAAATATGTAATCCTGAACGAATCTGACTCTCTTTGATGTCACAGAGAAAATTACTGAGTGCATTGAGCCAGTCTTCTTCCTCGGGGATCTCTTCCCGCCAACTGGCTTGCTCCAACAAGTGCTCGATCTGATGTTCCAGTTCATGAGCCCGCTCAGGAAACATCGTCTCACAGTGCGAATGCTCTTCCAGCAGTCGCTCGACTTGTTGTAGTTCGTCGTAGAGACCGGCTCGGGCCAAGGGAGGAGTCAGGTGATCGACAATCACAGCGGAAGATCGACGCTTGGCCTGGGTCCCCTCTCCGGGATTATTCACAATGAAAGGATACAGATGAGGCATGGGGCCCAGCACCTGCCACGGAAAATCTTCGGCACCCAGTCCAACACTACGACCTGGAAGCCATTCTAGATTTCCGTGCTTACCGAAATGAATGATCACGTCTGCTTGGAACTCGGTTCGTAGCCACCAGTAGAAGGCCAGGTAGTTTGGTGGTGGAGGCAGATCAGGGCTGTGATAGATCGCTTGGGTCTGTTCGCCAAAACCTCTTGGAGGTTGTAATCCAATGAACACCTTCCCCAGCGTGAAGCCAGCAATCGGGTAGAATTCCTGCTCTGTCGACCAATGCGACTGTAACTGCTGGCGCAAGCTGACAGGTAACCCTTGTAGGCATTTTTCAAACTGCTTTGCGGTGAGCCAGTGCTCACACTCTTTGCCATAGTTGCCCTCAGGATCGTTCGTAATGCCCTGCTGCAACCTGGTAATCAAAGCTTCTCCATCCACAGGGATTTCGGTTCCAAGGGAATAGCCTTGCTGGATGAGTTGTTGAAGAAACAAGGCCACGCTTTCAGGAGTGTCCAGGCCTACTCCGTTGCCGAGTCGGCTATCCTTGTTCGGATAGTTGGCTAGGATGATTGCCACTCGCTTTTCGGCATTCTGCAACTGTCTCAGGTGGACCCAGCTCCGAGTCATGTTCGCTACGAATTCGACTTGTTCTGAAACGGGAGACAAGCGCTTCAAGATCCACTGTGCCTCTGGGACCTCCTGGCTGATTTCCTTGAAACCAACCACGGTTGCCAAGACTCGCCCATCAATTTCAGGAAGAGCCACGTTCATGGCGACTTCAGCTGGTGCCAAGCCACGTGGATTGTGCTCCCACGTATGTGAGTCCTGCAGAGAGACTGGTAGCTGTAGCACGGGGCAGTCGAACTCCTCCAACCAGCGTTCCTGATCAGGAGACTGTAAACTGATCGCAAAACTCTGTGTGGTCAGGATCGCCTGGGGAGGCTCTTCCAGAGCCGCTTGCCGCAGCCAGTGTTGTGTGTCCGGATCACGCAGACTGTAAGCAAAGCAACAGCGAACACAAAGCTGGTTGGCTGTCAATTGCCTGCGCAGGGCATCGACTACGGCTAGATCGCCGGTTTGATACCAGGCTCGATAGAAGCACAACCAGACCACAGGCTGCTGAGTTGCTGTTCCAGGTGGATCACCGTACCAGCCAAAACGCGGCATCACTTGTGGGGCTTCTACTTCGAAGTGGGTTGCGTCACCTAATTCCCGAAGAAGCAGGCGTCCAAGTTGTTCGGCATTGAAGACGCCACCCTCTCGCAAGTAGGTGAAACAATTTTGGGCAAAGCTCTCAGAGAAGTCATTGTAATCACATACCGATTCATCCCATTGCTCTGTTCCGGGAAGTAGCAGAATCCGAAAATTTCGCTCTGGATGCTGGCGAAGATGCTGCAACTCATCCATCAGGTGTGGAAAGTAGGATGCGCCACCAAGCAACCTCAGCACAATCAAGCGGCTATGACAGAGGACTTCGTGAGCATAGTGTTCAACAGTTTCGGGATGTTGGAGGGCGGAGGCGTGCACGAAGCGCAAGCGATTCCCAAAGATTGGCAGCCAGGCCTGAGCCACTAGAGATAGATCGGAATCAGCTGCACTGATGAAGATCAACTCTGCAGAGGTCTGCTCAATCCTGGTGCTTGGTTGGGTTTGGTCCAGGTGTCCTGGTTCAGTGGCAACACGATGCATTTTTCTTTACACTTGGCTAGGCATTGGCTGAAGAGTACGGATCAGCATGATGCTCATGTCACTGAATTCGTGAGTGCACTCTGCAAGGGTTCCTTGCCAAGCAGCTTCTGTTGCCGTCAGGTGTTCCCAGACCTCCACTTGATGGCTTGAAGAGATTCCTTGCTCGATCAAATAACTGGCGATTGCCGCAGGCATGAAATCCCAGGTGTGCGGGATGACAATGGCGTTGCGCTGATCTTCCAAAACGTGCAGTAGATGGCGTTTGAAAGGTTCTAAATCACCCCTGCGGTGAAAGGTGAGAAAGGTGGTCTCGTCAAAGCAGACCTTGGTTTTGGAAGCCAGGATTTGTGCGGCGCTGATTCCGGGCAATATTTCCACAGGGTGACCACAGGCTCGTTCCAAGCGCTCAATCATCTGGAACCCAGAAAAATGAGGATCACCCATGAACAGCACCACAACATTCTTACCTTGCTGATGGGCATGGGCGGCACGCTCCAACTCCTCCGTCTGGTTCTTGTAAGTCAGATGCAGGACCTCCGCAGATTCAGGAATCATCTGCTGCACAAACCCGTTGACGGTTCGGAAGCCCACGATCCACTCCGCTTCCCGAATCAGCTTAGCGCCGCGTTGCGTCAACCAATCGGGATCACCTGGCCCAATGCCTACGCCAATGATCATGCCTGTTCCTTTTTAAAGAAGAGTTCTGAGAGCAAGGGAGTCGCTGTTGGGAAGTACAGATGGATGTACGAAGCATGTAGATTTCGGTAGCGATACCCCTCCAAACGGGAACCCTTACGATTCCTCTTTGTAACCATCCAGGCATTGGCCTGGCTTGATTCCTGTTCCCATTTTGAGTGGTGAAATTCATGTCCCCGCCAGCTTTCCTGATGATTCGTTGGTTTGGCCTCACTGTAGCCAAAGTGCTGTAACCTGGATGTCATGCTGACAGTCCCGGGGATCAACCCTGACATCGGGTACTCATCGCCGTTCAACAAACGCAAGGAATCTACGAGCAGCATTAAGCCTCCACATTCGGCATAGCAGCCACCACCTGCTTCAATGAATTCCTTGAGTTCCTTCCGCATGGATTGATTGTCACTTAATCTCTTAGCGAAGCACTCGGGGAAGCCACCACTGAGTAGAATCCCATCCAGCGCAGGGGGTAAGACCTTGTCCTCAAGTGGTGAGAACATGACCAACTCCGCCCCTTGTTGACGAAGCCACTCCAAATTCTCGTGATAATGGAAGTGAAAGGCTGCGTCTTGGGCCACACCGATTCGGTAGCTTGGTTTTGCAGGAGTCTCAATCGCCTCGCTCACAGAGCATTGTTCAGGCTGAGGAACCAAAGAAAGTAGCTGATCAAGATTCAGGTACTGCTCTGCCAACCTTCCTAAAGAAGCCCGATCCGGCAGGGAGGTTTCACTGACTGCTTGCAGACCCAAGTGACGTTCTGGCCACTGTAATTCTGGTAATCGTGGCAAGGCCCCCAAGATGGGAATCTTCAAATCAGCCAGCGCTTGCTTAAGATAATCCGTATGAGATTCACCACTGACCTGATTGAGGATCAAGCCCCGAATCCGATCTGCACCTGCCTCCAACTGAAAACCTCGAATCGCAGCCCGGATTGAGCGTCCTGCTTTGGCTACCGGAACGACCAGCACAATTGGCCAATCTAGCCAGCGAGCCAACTCCAAGGTGCTGCCTTCATCGCTGACGGGACTGGCCCCATCGAAGAGGCCCATCACTCCCTCCAGCAAGCCAAGTTTGCCAGTTCCGTATTTTTGAACGAGCCGCACCACTTCTGATTGGCCCATCATCCAAGAATCCAGATTGATGCTAGGAAGGCTGGAAAAATGCTGATGGTAGGCGGGGTCGAGGTAGTCTGGGCCCGCCTTGAAGGGCTGAACCGAAACTCCCCGCTTTTCAAGCCCGGTCAGCAACAGGCATGTCAGGGCTGTCTTGCCGCTAGAGCTTTGCAGACCGGCGAGCACGATTCCTGAAAGCATGGGTCAGAATTCAATGCCCAGTCGAGCGCGTACTCCCTGGTCAAAGTGGTGCTTGATCTTCCGCATTTCGGTCACCACATCGGCCCGTTCGATCAATTCTGCAGGAGCATGGCGTCCTGTGAAAACCAGTTCGACCTGAGGTGGTCGGCTGTCCACCAAGTCCAGCACTTGTTCCAGGGAGATCAACTCTCGATGCAAGCAGTAGTTGATTTCATCCGCAATCACCAAGTCGTACTTTCCAGAACAGACGATGTCCTTCAAAGCAGCTACTTCCGGGATCAATTCTGCCTTCATCCGTTCGACGTCCTGTGGCACCTTGCGACTGACACACAGGGCCCAGTAGTGCGGGACGTTTCGGAACGTCAGATTCGGATGCAGGTCTGGACAAAGTTTCAGTTCTCCCGTCTTCCAACGAGGCTTGAGCATCCGCAGGTAATAGACCTTCAGTCCGGCTCCCAATGCTCGGAGCATCAAGCCTAGCGAGGCCGTACTCTTGCCCTTGCCCTCCCCGGTGTAGATCTGAAACGCTCCTACACGCTGCTTGGTCCTAGGTGGTTCTTCGAATTCGAACTCTGCTGAATCGGCTTTTTCTTCAGTCATCGTTGTCCATCACTTGTTGGATTCTCTGCAATAGTGCTGAGATATCAGAATAGGACTGAGCCACATGGACGTGGGGGCGTTGCAGCACAATCAATGGGATCCCCAACGCCTTAGCTGCCTGGTATTTTTCAAGGTATCCCCCAGCTTTTCCAGAATCCTTGGTAACCAAGACCTCGATCTTCCAACGTTCCAGAAGTCTATGATTTTCTTCGACGCTGAAAGGTCCCTGTTGCGCACAGATTTGCGAAAGAGGAACGCCTGCCTGTTCCAATTCTCGCAGGGATTCGCTGGTGGGGGCACAGCGCACAAACCACTCAGCTTGCCGATGACGATCCTGGCGCAGAAACTCTTCCACTTGGTGACTACCGGTTGCCAGCAAGATGCGCCTACCGTGCTTTAGTGCGAGGGTAGTGACTTTTTCAATAGAATCCCCACACAACTCATCCCCAATCAGTGTCGAGGGGCGTTCATAACGTACACACGGAATTTCTAGATCCACGGACAACTGCTGCAATTGCAGGGTCATCCGAGATGCATAGGGGTGGGTTGCATCCACCAGCAAGCTTGCCTGGTTTTGATGCATAACCTGATGCCGTCGTTCACGTCCAAGTGATCCCCAGACCACAGGGGTCCCTTGTTCACGCCAGATCTGGGCTCCTTGCTCGGTAGCCACAGAAACAATAACTGGAATTCCTTGCTGATGTAGGCTGCGGACAATTTCATTGCCATCGCTGGTCCCAGAAAAAACCCAGACCGCTTTTCTTGGAAGCTCTTCCTGTTGAGCAGAGGAGGATGGTTCGGCCCAGCCTACATACCCTCTCGGGGTGAAGAGAAACTCCCGTTTTGGTTTCGTGAAGCGGTTTCCAATCACCAACGTGGTCAGCATGTCAAACTGCCGATGGCACAACTCTTCTAGTTTGCAGCATTCCACCGACTGTTCTTCGCGGTAAGCGTTGCGCACGATCCCACACCAGGTCTCGGCACTCTTGAAGGCTTTTAGGATCTCCAAGATTCGATAGACCCCACGTGATCGGGAACGACTCTGCACGTTATAGAGTACGACCACCAGATCGGCCTGGGCCAGGTGCTGTGCCCTGGTTTCGATCCATTCCCACGGACAAAGCAGGTCTGAAAGGGACAAAGTGGCAAAGTCATGAGCCAGGGGAGCTCCCAGCAAGGCGGCACAGGCATTGGCTGCTGAGATTCCAGGAACCACTTCGACTGGGAAGGTGTCTTCTTCCTTCAGCAGTTCAAGCGCTAGTGTTGCCATGCCGTAGATGCCAATATCACCGCTGGAAACCAGGCTCACCCGTTTCCCCTGACGAGCTAGTTCCAAGGCTCGTTCAGCACGCCTTCGTTCCTGGGTCAGAGGAAAAGTTTCAATCTGCTTGTTCTGAATCCAGGGTAAGACCCAGCGTAGATAGAGATCGTATCCGACAATCACCTGGCTCTCAGTCAGGGCTTTTTTCGCGCGCTCCGGCACGAGATCCATGAATCCAGGCCCAACCGAAACAAGAAAAAGCGCTCCTTCAGTGGACATGAACGCTTTCCAACACCGTGCTTAGCATTGCTGTTGAAAGGCAACTGGCGAAGGACCAGCCCAGCAGAAAAATCGTTGGATCTCCTGCGCTGAACGCGCAAAGCTGCTCATAATCGGCCTGGCCCAGGTTGGTACTTTGTTGGCGTTGTGTGGGCAGTGTGGCCTGGACAACAAGCAGCAAGGGCAACTCTGGATCGGCCCCAACTTCGAGCAGATTTGGCAAAACATGCTGTCCACGGAAAGTAGGCATGTAAATCGCGATGCCTGAACCACGCTTCAGAAAGGTTGTCACAGCACGGCAGGTTTCCAGATCGCTGTAAGTAGAAACCGTTGTGATCAGTAGTTCTGAACCACAATCCCTTGAGGTCAGGGGCACTCCCAATGCTGCAGCTGTCCCAGATAAGGTGGTGACCCCAGCCAGTACCTGGTATGGAATCCCAGCCTCTTGTAATACTGTGAGTTCATCGGTGAGGCGGGCATAAATCAGGGTATCTCCCCCTTTAAGCCGGACAACACATTCATGATGTGTGACCATCTCCAGCAGCAATTCATTGATTTCCTTTTGTTTGTGGGAATGGTTCGTAGCGCGTTTCCCGACATAGATCTTTTGGGTGCGACTTGGAATTAGATCGAGGACTTCTGGACCTACGAGCGCATCGTAAAGCACCACGTCAGCTTCCCGCAACACTCGATAGGCCTCCAGCGTCAGTAGTTCTGGATTCCCTGGTCCGGCTCCTACGAAAATTACTTTCCCCAACATCATGCTTTCTCTGGCCAGGGTGGATCATGTACAACGGCCACGGTTACTCCACTGAGAGCTGTTTTTGGAACCAGGAGTTTTCCTGCGTGACTGGCCAACAGTGCGCATGGTTCACAGACGCCAGCTACTCCCATCGTCTCCTGAACCCAATCCGAAGATTTAGTCACCCATGGTCTGTGCTGCAGCAGACTCAAGGGGATTCCTCGCATGGGAAGTTGCCGTTGGCGGCACCAGGCCAACAACCCGGATTCCTGTAACTTGACATCAACGGTGGCTACCATTCGGAAGTTTGCAATGGAGAGTTGGTGCATGTTCAAGACGTTCATGACGGCAGTGTCAATCTGTGTCAGGGTGACATCACGCCGACAACCAATTCCAAGAATCAGAGGTCGCAGGCTTTCTGTAGCCGTGGTGAGAATTGGCTGGGCACCGAGTAAGTTCGCCACACGAATAGACAGTTCATTGGCTCCTCCTTCATGTCCCCCAACCAGTGAAATCACCTGTCGACCAGCTTCATCTACTAGCACGACACCGGGGTCGGTGTGCTTGTCTTCTAGCAAGCCTTGCAGGTAGCGCACAGCGATGCCGGTGGTACCAATGAAAACCCAGGCCCCGTATTGCCGATAGACTGTGCGAAAAGACTGCTGATTGGATGAAGTACTTCCTCCTGAAGGTTCTGCGGCTGATAGCTGTTCGGCCAAAAAGTGGGCCATCGGTTGAGCCGTTTCTCTCACCGACCAGACTGCCAGGTTGTGACCCTCCTCCATTAGGCCTCAGTCAGACTTTTCTCTCGTCGTCGAAAGCGATGGGTGTACTGCGAGGAATAGAGCCTTGAGACGTCTGGCAATTCTTCCCGTAGTACTTCTCCCACTAAAATCATCGTGGACAGTGCCCATTCCTGGGGATTCACTTCATCCAGCACGGTTGCCAAGGTGCTTTGATGTTTTCGTTCCTGCGGCCAGGTAGCTTTCTGGATCAGCCAGATCGGTGTATCATCAGGGTAGTGCTGGCATAGGTCGGCAACCATCGAGGCCAGGTGTGGACCCGAGAGGAAGATGCAGAGTGTTGTTTGGTGAGTTGCTAACTCCGCTAGTGCTTCACGCTCGGGTACTCCAGAGGCTCTACCAGTGGTGCGAGTCAGGATGATCGATTGGGCCACCGAGGGCTTAGTCAATTCTGCTCCAAAACAGGCTGCAGCAGCGGTGAAGGAAGAGACGCCTGGGACAATTTCGAAGTCCACTCCCCATTCTCGTAAATGACGCATCTGTTCGGCTGTAGCACCATAGATAGCAGGATCACCAGAGTGTACGCGAGCTACGAGCCAATCGTGCTGTTGGGCTTGGCGATACCACTCCAACTGCTGCTCCAAATGAAGGCCAGCAGTGTTGACGCAGGTTGTTTCTTCTCGGCAGTACTGCAGAATGTCATCGCTAACTAACGAGCCGGCATAAAGTACGAGATCTGCACGACGCAGAATTTCTGCACCCCGGACTGTGATCAGATCTGCGGCACCGGGCCCGGCTCCAATAAAATAGACTTTCATCCAGTTGCCTCAGACAAAGTTTCTCCAATAAGTTGAGTTGGCATTTGATGACGCGGCTGATGTGCCTCTCTGCGGATCAGCATGGTTGAGAGGTACCCTGTCTCTGCGTCTCTAGGCAGATCAGCCAAGCCACGGCTCGTTCGTTCTTCCGCGAAACCCAGTCGCTGGGCAAATACACAGTTTTCAGTAATTCCCAATTCTTCAAGTAGAACAAGCACTTGGGGTAGGCGTCGTCCGATTTTCATCAGAACCACCAAGTCATGCGTCAGAATATCTGCTCGCAAGGCTGGCATTTTCTCTGGACAAGGAAGTAATAACACCCGTTCCTTGCCTTCCCCGAGGGGCCAATCGAAATGTGCAGCAATCGCAGCAAAGCTGGTGATACCAGCATAGGTTCGATGTTGTAACTGCGGATAGATTTCGCGTAGGGCGGTAATCAGATAGCCATAAGTCGAATAGGTCATCGAATCTCCCAGCGTCAGATATCCCACCTGACGGCCCAACTCCAACTCACCACGCAGACTTAGCGCCAATTCCATATAGTATTTTCGTAAGCGATCTCGATCCGCACTCATCTCGAAAGAAATCTCTCGCCACTCAGCTTGAGGAAGTTCCAAGCCGTCTAGAGCGTGCAAAGCTGCCGAAGATTCGTGAGAGGTCGCCCGGGGATAGCAGATCAAATCACAGCGCTGTAACTCCTCCCAGGCAGCGACGCTGAGCAGTCGGGCTGGACCTGGCCCCACTCCGATTCCAACAAATCGACCTAACGGTCTGCTTTCAGTCATTCGCAGCTCTGAATCAGCGGCAAGCCTAAGGGATTTCGGTGCATGTCAAACAGTAGAGTCCGGACTTCCAGCACGTGTTGAAGTCGAGACTGGACCTTCTCAGTGATGCGTTGCTCGACCAGTTGCCAGAACTGAGAACTTTCGGGAGTTTTGCCGAACTGCTGAATAATCGCTTCCACCGTCGTTGCATCCTTACACTTTTCAAGCAGACTCGGCTTCATCCCAAAAACTTTTGCCAGTTCAAGAATTCCCTCCATCGCCATCGGGCTAACCCCAGAATGCGTATCCCAATGATTTTCCAAAATTTTAGCAAGTTTTCCTGGGTGTCCGACCAACCATAGCTGCTCAAGTTTACGATGGTGATTGCCAAGTTCCTGATCAACAGTATTCAGCGCAAAGCCGACAAAGTTAGCCATCGGCACGACCCTTTCGGGAGTCAGACCGAGTTGCCGTTCTGCTACCAGTTGTCCGATGTTTCCGGGGGCCAGGACAATTGCCTTGGCATCATCAGCGAGGGCAATGCGCACATAGAGTTCGATGGATGCTAGCCAGGAGGCCAAGGACTTTGGTTCAACGATCCCCTTAGTTCCCAACACCGAAAGACCACCAACGATACCAAGGCGCGGATTGTAGGTCTTGGCTGCCAGTTGCTCGCCTTCGTCAATACCAACCGTGACCGTGAAGCCCTGGGCTCGGTACTGGGGATAGGCTGCCAGTGTCTCCAAAATGGTTTGAATCATCATTTGCCTGGGGACCGGATTGATCGCAGGCTCTCCGATAGGCAAAGAAAAACCTGGTTTGGTGATCGTTCCCACTCCAATGCCTGCACGGAAGTGGATTCCCGTTCCCTCAGCTTTGAGTTGAACTCTGATTCGACTGCCATGGGTTACGTCAGGATCATCACCCGCATCCTTGATCACACTGGCTTCGGTGCACCCCTCCGATAGTTGTTGGACGCACTCAATTGGTACCCGTACAAAGTAATTTCCCTCCGGCAGATCGACCTTTACCTCCTGGGGTGTGGGTTCTCCTAGCCACAGTCGTAGGGCTGCTTGCGTGGCAGCTGTAGCACAGGTGCCCGTCGTCAAGCCTCGTCGTAGACCATTGGGGGCTGGGACGCTGAGGTCGAATTCAATTCTTTCGTGGGTGGTCCGAGGACTTTCTGGTTCCATGCCTGAATCATCAGTGCGTTGACGACAGCTGCGGCCCAATTTGATCCTCCTCGAGTCCCTTGGTTGGTGATTCTAGGGACAAGTTGGCACTCTTGAAGTTCCTGCTTGGATTCACGGGTTCCGACAAAACCAACAGGCAACCCAATCACTAACTTCGGTTTCCACTGTTCCTGCTGAATCAGCCGCAGAGTTTCTCGAATCGCTGTTGGTGCGTCACCAATCGCCAGGATGATAGGTTCATTTTGGTGTTGGAGAAAAGCCCTGCGAATCCCAGCTGCAGAGCGTGTCAATCCAGAGGCTTCAGCCAATAAGTGTGTCTCTGGATCATGCACCAAACAACTGGTAGTCAATTCCAGGCTGGAGAGCAAGCTGCGTTTTAAACCACTCTGCACCATGGTTACATCCGTTACAATGATAGCTCCGTCTAGCAGCGCCAGAACACCTTGCTGAATCGCAGTGGGTGAGAAGAAGACATCTTCTACGATTCTAAAGTCTCCGCTGGTATGCACGAGTCGCTGCAGGATGGCCTTGACCCCCGAACTATAAGCGCTCCAGTCGTAGTTCGCATCGATCAGCTGGAAACTCTCAGCCTCAATCGGATGTGGAACGTAGATGCTAGAGAGCTTTACAGCAGATTTGTGCTCATCAACATGCGAATGCTCTTGGTGATGCGAATGTCCGTGAGTATGGCCCACATCCACAGAGTGATTGTGCTGATGATGCGTGTGTGGATGGGAGTGCGCTCCTTCAGTTTCGTGGTGGTGCGTGTGCGAGTCTCCCAGGTTCCCCCGCACGTGGTGGTGGTGGGCTTCCTGTACCTTGCCAACCTCACCTTCGTAACCCACGATCTGGGTGCGATATTTACAGAGACTGCAGTTAGAGGAATTGATGCCAACCAAGGCTTCCCGGGCCTTTTCGACCCAAACATCTGTCACATGAGGGTGAACTCCCAGATAGCCTGCTTTGAGAACTTGTACATCAGGAAATTTGGGCTGAACCTCGTCGATAGCGCTATAAATC
The DNA here is from genome assembly GCA_011522845.1 of Deltaproteobacteria bacterium. Lineage (GTDB taxonomy): Bacteria > SAR324 > SAR324 > SAR324 > NAC60-12 > JCVI-SCAAA005. Next base: position 23,227 of record WTIF01000177.1, on the reverse strand, counting down.
CGCTTGATCAGGATACCAGTGAATAGGAAATAGGGGATCACCACGACACGCCGATAGCCCATTTGTGCTGCTCTGGCAATTCCATCAGCAACCAGTGGCTTTGCAGTTCCAGAGTAGCAAACATAGGAACTCCCAAAACCCATCCCCTCCTCAACCATACGTGCCAGCTTATTCACATTGGAATTCACATCTGGATCGGTGGTCCCCCGCCCAACAACGACCAGTAGCGATTCATGCCGAGGGATCATCTGGGCAGATTGTGCTTCAGCACTGATGATTCGCTCTTGAAACAGTTTTAGCAGCAGCGGATGAATGCCCATCGGTCCACCGTAGTGGAATTCGACTTCCGGAAATTCTGGCTTCACGCTCAGTAACTCCACAGGCATATCGTTCTTGCCGTGACTGGCGGCAAAGAGGATTCCGGGCACCATCACAATCTTGCGAGAACCCATCCGAACATTTTCGCGCAAGGCCTCATCAATTGTGGGAGTTGCAAACTCGAGGAAGCCGTGCGTGATAACGCGATCTGGCTGACGCTGCTTGAGAAGCATCATGGCTTCTTCGAACTCCCTGGTGCCATCGGCATCTCGGCTTCCGTGCCCTGCGATCACCAACCCAAAATCGTCTGTTCCTTCTGACATGCTTATTCAATTACTTGAGTTGTAGTGGAAGACCAGCTGCACAAAAGAAAACCTGATCACAACGTTCGCCCAACCATTGGCCTACTCTTCCAGAGAGATCGGCAAAGCGCCTGGCTAGGGGATTAATTGGAACGATTCCCAAGCCCACTTCATTCAGCACCAGAACAAACTGATGAGGGCTGTTCCAGAGAGCCTCCAGTTCCGAGAAGGCCCGCTCCTCATCGTGGCCATGGTGAAGCAGATTGTTCAGCCACATGGTCAGACACTCCACCAGTACGATCCGAGGTTCCTTTGGGAGCTTCTGATGTAACGACAGGCTCTCCTCAATAGTGACAAAACGCTCCGCTCGCTGTTGCTGGTGCAGAGCAATGCGTTGTTGTAGTTCCGGATCTTCGGTGAATTCGGTCGTTGCCAGGTAGATCGGTAGTTCTGTTGCTGCAATTGAGAGCGCCAGCTTTTCGGCCAAGCGCGACTTTCCACTCTTGACACCACCAGTGACCAGAATTCGCAAGTGCGTCACCTTGATCTGGAGAATACGAAAGACGGGAAGACGAGAGGTTGGGACGATAGGACGGATGGAGATCAGCCAGACTTGTTTATTCTGCAAATCGACTAGAAATCGTCAGCCTCTCAGGTTCCTCGCCTGAATCTGAACATGTGGTGGGCAGGTCTCCTGGCTCAGGGCAAGTTCACAACGCCTTCCCGCTTTAGCAGTGGCTAATGGTTGTGAGATACACCCTTCACAGTTGCGAGGACAGCTCCGGGATTTCACCGGATTCCCTATTCTCCGCAAGTGCGGCACCCAGCACGAGGACGTAGCAATACAGTAATTGATTAAAAGAGCAATCAGATTTTTAGGAATTGGTAGTCGCTAGGGACGATGATCCGCACCGATTGCGTCTGAAAGGTGAGAGTAACCGTCTTTGTCCAGATGTGTCAGTAGTTCTCGACAGATTTGATTGGCTAGACCAGGACCTTGGTAAACAAGCCCTGTGTAGACTTGCAGCAGCGTTGCCCCAGCCTTGATCTTTTCGTAGGCACTTTTTCCGTCTGTGACTCCACCAACCCCAACCAGTGGGAGCTTTCCCTGAAGTTCCCGATAAAGTTTCGAGAGGATTTGAGTCGACAAGGTCTGTAAGGGACGTCCACTCAATCCCCCGGTTTGCTGAGCATGAGAAGAACGTAAATGATTACGTTGAACAGTTGTGTTGGTGGCGATCAAGCCAGCCAGAGAAAATTGGTGGACAACTTCCAGGAGGTCGCGAAGCGCCTCATCACTCAGATCAGGAGCGATTTTAAGTAAGATTGGGAGCTGCCGAGGATGTTGTAACTGTAACTCTTGGGCAGTCTGAAACAAAGAATCCAACAGTCGTTGGAGAGCAGTTTTTTCCTGTAATTCACGGAGGTTTGGAGTGTTGGGCGAGCTGATGTTGACTACAACGTAACTGGCAGTATGCCACACAGCAGTCAGGAGGCGTTGATAATCCTCAGCAGCTTTTTCGTTGGGAGTGTCTTTGTTCTTGCCAAGGTTGATTCCAACAATGCCTTGCTTTGGTCTTTGATCGAAGCGTTGGAGCAAAGCATCCTGACCTTGGTTGTTGAAGCCCAGACGGTTGATCAGTGCCTCATCTTCTAATAAGCGGAAGATCCGAGGACGCTCATTTCCAGGCTGGGGCCGGGGCGTAATGGTTCCACATTCCACAAAGCCAAAGCCGAAGGAAAGTAGTGAGTTGTAAACTTTGGCGTTTTTATCTAAACCAGCTGCAATTCCAACAGGATTGGGAAATTCCAGACCGAAGCACTCCATTTTTAGGCGATGGTGGTCTGGAACCGGGGGATATAAGAGTTTGTAAAGATGCGGACTCCCAAAAAGCTCGGCTTTCTCGAGCCAATTCAAGGTCAATTCATGGATCTCTTCTGGATCCTGACGGAAGAGAAATGGTCGAATCAGCCTCAGATAGGCTTTGTCAGTCAGCGTATGACAGCCGTTCATTCTCCGTCATATTTCGAACTATTAGCAGCCATTTTGACAATTTTTTCTCGACGAGCCACTCCAGTATCGATCGCAGCCTGTTGAACAGCTTCGGACACGGCAGGGACAACAGTCTGATCAAAGACACTGGGAATGATGTAGTCAGGAGCTAAGTGATTTTTGTCGATGCTGTGAGCGATTGCTTCAGCTGCCGCCATCTTCATCTCTTCGTTGATGATGGATGAACGGGAGTCAATCGCACCTCGGAAGATGCCTGGAAAACAGAGCACGTTATTGATCTGGTTCGGATAGTCGCTGCGACCGGTCGCCATTACGGCGACATAGGGTTGTGCAATTTCTGGCATGATTTCAGGATCAGGATTAGCCATCGCAAAGACAATCGGGTCTTTTGCCATGTTCTGTAGATCCCGTTCATCCAGCAGATTGGGCTGAGATACTCCAACAAATACGTCTGCTCCATGAATTAAATCTTTCAATGATCCAGTCTCGCCATCAGGGTTGGTATGATCAACAAGCCACTGTTTGTCAGCATTTAGGTTGGTACGACCACTGTGTAGGGCCCCTCTGCTGTCGCAACAAACGATATTGGTGATCCCCATCAGCATCATCATCTTGGTGCAGGCCGTGCCCGCTGCTCCCGCGCCCGAAACCACCACTTTGAGGCCTTCCGCTTTTTTGCCTACTAACTTCAGAGCATTGATCAAGGCTGCTGTGGTGACGACGGCAGTTCCATGTTGGTCATCGTGGAAGACAGGGATATCTAACTCTTCCTTGAGTCGCTTTTCGATTTCGAAGCAGCGGGGAGCGGCGATGTCTTCCAAGTTAACACCACCAAGACCAGGTGCCATTGCTTTGACGATCCGGATGATCTCCTCGGTATCTTGTGTGTCCAGGCAGATGGGCCAAGCATCGATTCCTGCGAATTCCTTAAACAGCATCGCCTTGCCCTCCATCACGGGCATCGCCGCTTTTGGGCCGATATTTCCGAGTCCAAGCACTGCGGTTCCATCTGTTACAACTGCCACACAATTCCCCTTAATGGTGTAGCGATAAGTGTCCTCAGGATTGCGATGCAAGGCCATGCAGACACGTGCGACCCCCGGAGTGTAAGCGAGAGACAAGTCGTTGCGTGATTTCAGGGGTAATCGACTCTCAACGGAGAGCTTCCCACCTTCATGAACGAGAAACGTTCGATCGTAGAATCGAATGAACTCTACGTTCTCCAATTGCTTGAGCGCTTCCACAATTTTTAATCCGTGATCTTCACTATGGGTAAAGATGCTGATGTCCCGCACCAGAGCATCAGAGGTCGGCCTGACGATATCGATCGCATCCAGATTGCCACCCATTTCTGAGATGATGTTAGTGATCTTGGCCAACATGCCGATCTTGTTAGCGATTTTAAGCCGTACAATGATGCTGTTGCTGGGATTGGAGGGAAAAGAGCCAGAAGCGGACATGGAACCTCAATACGCTGAGTAAAAGTGCGGAAGAACCGGAAAATTTGGGGTGTCCGGGTAGAATGCTATCTCATCCATTCCGTTGAAGTTTGCATGGCAAGTCAAGGTCTTTATCAGGTGTAAATTCTCTTGGGAGGAGAGCGGAGATTCCACTTTTCTAACTCTTCCAACGCTTCACCTAAAGACGCTGCACAAAGATTGATGTGAGCCATTTTGCGTCCGGGTCGTGCTTCGGCTTTTCCATACCAGTGTAAATGTGCTTCAGCTGGCAGACCCACATGCCAGGCTTGAAGAGCTGGAATGTGCTCACCAAGCAGGTTCAGCATAACGGTTGGAGAGTGTAACTTTGGTTCTCTGAGAGGCCAGCCACAGATAGCCCTGAGGTGCTGCTCAAATTGGCAAACATTGGTGCCGTCCTGAGTGTAATGTCCGGAATTATGGGGTCTTGGGGCGAGTTCATTGACCAATAATTGGCCATCTGGCATCACGAACATTTCGATGGCAAGCATGCCGTTTAGCTGCAACCCCTGAGCGATTTGAGTTGCAATGAGCCGTGCTTTTCGATTCAAGTCTTCACTGATCCGGGCGGGTACCAGTGAACTTGCCAGAATCCCTGCCTCGTGAACATTTTCCACAACTGGAAAACAATGAATTTCACCCTTGGTCGATCGAGCAACCAGCACAGAGATCTCTCGCTCAAAAGATAGCCAACCTTCAGCAATTAACTCACGTTGATCGCCATTTAGATCCTGAAAAGCAGCCTCTGCATCAGCTACTTTGTCCACTTTCCTTTGGCCTTTGCCATCATAGCCACCCATACAGGTTTTGAGCAGAACGGGGGTCTGCCATTGCTGGAGGCATTCTTCTAGTGCTCCAGCAGAAGCCACACTCTGAAAGGGAGCTGTTGCAATGGAGAGCTTTTGCAGGGTTTGCTTCTCACGAATGCGATGCTGGCAAATCGATAGCAAGGAACTGCCCTGTGGCAAAGAAACTTTTTGCTCTAATTCTGCAACCAAAGGATAAGGAATATTCTCGAATTCATAGGTGACCAAGTCGGAATTCCTGATGAATTCCTCCAGTGTTTCTCTTGAATCGTAAGGTTCACAAAAATGTCTGGTAGAAAGCTTGCCGGCTGGACTGCCAGGGTCTGGATCCCAAACAACAAAGCGAAGCCCGAGAGGTAGACCCGCCAGAATCAGCATTTGTCCAAGTTGACCACCTCCCAGCAGTCCGATGGTTGGGCCCATCATGGTAATTCGGTCGCTAGAACAGTGTCACGGGTTTGATTCCGCCATTCCTCCAAGCGATCGTGCAGATCCTGATTATAGACAGCGAGCATTTGTACTGCGAGCAAACCAGCGTTGAACGCACCGGCCTCACCAATAGCCACAGTGGCGACAGGAACCCCACGGGGCATTTGCACAATGGAAAGAAGTGAGTCCAATCCGCTCAGTGATGAAGACTTGACAGGAACCCCGATCACAGGAATCAGAGTTTGCGCTGCCACCATTCCAGGCAAATGCGCAGCTCCCCCAGCCCCAGCGATGATAACCCTCAGGCCTCTTTTGGCAGCTTGATTCGCGTATTCTGTCATCAGTTGAGGTGTACGATGAGCTGACACAATGCGTTTTTCAAATTGTACATCAAACTGGGCGAGAGCCTCACAGGCGTGCTGCATGGTTTCCCAGTCCGATTTGCTACCCATGATGACTCCGACCTCGACCGTCATGACGAATTCTCCATACTGTTTCAATGTTTGTTCAACCAAGGATAAAAATCGTATTTGTAATAGGTTTCATACACCAACATCGTTCAGCCCTGATTTGCTTTGCGCTCACGCAGCCTTTGCCAGTAAGCCAGGCGTTTGGCAATTTCTCTTTCATAGCCTCGCTCCACAGGCTCATAGAGTTGTTTACGAGGAATTTCGTCCGGAAAACAATTCTGTCCCGAAAACCCATCTGGATCATCGTGATCATATTGGTAGCCCTGGCCGTATCCTTCCTCACGCATCAGCTTCGTTGGAGCATTCAAGATGTGCTTGGGTGGCATGAGCGAACCATACTGCTGAGCTAGTTGCTGAGCCTGCTTCCAAGCCAGATAGGCAGCATTTGATTTGGGTGCGGTAGCCAGAAAAATTGTAAGTTGCACCAAAGCCAGATCTCCCTCAGGACTACCCAATCGCTCATAGCAATTCCAAGCTTCCAAGGCTCGTCCCATTGCTTCAGGGGCCGCCAATCCAACATCTTCAACCGCCATCCTGGTCAATCTCCGCAGAATATAAGCCTTGTCTTCACCACCAATCATCATTCTCGCCAACCAATACAGGGCAGCATCGCAATCGGAGGCTCGCAAGGATTTGTGCAGCGCAGAGATCAAATTGTAGTGCTGGTCCCCAGCTCGATCATATTGCGGTGCTCGGTGGCGCACCAACTCCAACATTTGTTCTGTGTTCAGTGTTGTGGCCTCTGGTTGATCATAGAGAATTTCTGCCAGATTTAACAGGTAACGTCCGTCTCCATCAGCCAGTTGCAGTAACTTTTCACGAGCAGTTGCTTCGAGTGGAAGTGGTCGCTTGATGTGATCTGCCGCACGCTTCAGCAGAGATTCGAGTGCCTCTTCGTCCAGTGGCTTGAGAGTGAGTACCTGAGTGCGTGAGAGCAAGGCGGCATTCAATGAGAATGAAGGATTCTCTGTGGTGGCCCCGATCAACCGGAGTAGTCCTTCCTCAATTGCTGAGAGTAGCGCATCTTGCTGACCCCGATTGAAACGATGAATTTCATCAACGAAGAGGATTGATTTTGAAGTGAGTAAGGATATTTCCTCGGCCTGACGAAAAACTTTTCGTAACTCCGCGACACCGTCATAGACCGCAGAGATGGCAAAAAATCGAATACCTGGCTGCTCCCCGATGATCCTTGCGATGGTCGTCTTGCCACAACCTGGTGGACCCCAAAAGATGAAGGATCCTTTTTGTAACAGAGCCTGTTGGTGGATCAAGAGGTGCTCCTGACCAAAGACCTCCTCTAGTTTTTTAGGGCGTAGCAACTTGGCTAACGGATCCATTTTTTGATTCTTTCTGAGGAAAAATCACAAATCGTAGCGTTTGTTCTGATTTGGGCGTTGCCTTCCTTCGTCCAGAGCGTTACGATTCGGCCGTTTGCTCCCTTGTGAGCTTCTCCTCTAAATCCATCCCAAGGACTTAATCCTTTGGGACGAAATTGCATCACGCCAATTGTGGGGTTTCTCATGAAAACCATTAAAGGTCCCGCTATCTTCCTGGCCCAGTTTGCGGGCGATCAGGCACCATTCAACAGCTTTGACAGCATTTGTCAGTGGGTTTCCGGTCTCGGCTACAAAGGAGTTCAGGTGCCGAGTTGGGACAAGCGTCTCTTCGATCTGGAAAAAGCAGCAGCTTCCAAGACCTACTGTGATGAAGTCGCCGGGGTTGCGGCTTCTCATGGACTGAAAATCACTGAACTCTCCACGCATCTACAAGGCCAACTCGTGGCCGTTCATCCGGCTTATGATGACGCATTCGACGGGTTTGCAGCACCTGAAGTTCGCGGTAACCCGCAAGCCAGACAAGAGTGGGCTGTCAATCAGTTGTTTATGGCAGCTCAGGCTTCTCAACACCTTGGACTGACTGCACACGCTACCTTCTCAGGAGCATTGGCGTGGCCCTACATGTATCCATGGCCACAGCGACCTGCAGGACTTGTCGAGACAGCCTTTGACGAGTTGGCCAAGCGTTGGACCCCAATCCTCAATGCGTTTGAGGATGCCGGAGTTGATGTTTGCTACGAAATTCATCCAGGCGAAGATCTTCATGACGGAGTGACCTTCGAAATGTTGCTGGAAAGAACGGGCAATCACCCACGCTGTCGAATGCTTTATGATCCCAGTCACTATGTCCTGCAAGCCTTGGACTATCTGGAGCACATCGATATCTATCACGACATGATCAAGATCTTCCATGTCAAGGATGCAGAATTCAACCCGACTGGTCGACAAGGAGTTTATGGCGGTTACCAGTCCTGGGTCAACCGTGCAGGTCGTTTCCGCTCTCTTGGGGATGGACAGGTGGACTTCCCAGGGATCTTCTCCAAGATGGCTCAGTACGACTTTCCAGGCTGGGCAGTGTTGGAGTGGGAATGCTGCCTGAAGCACCCCGAACAAGGTGCCGCGGAAGGCGCTCCCTTCATTCAACGCCATATCATCGAGGTTACCGAAAAGGCCTTTGATGACTTTGCGGATGGCGGAACTGATGAGGCAGCGAATCGGCGGATGCTGGGTTTGACCTGAAAGGCTGCTAGATACCAACAAACAATGGGACACGATCACGCGCACCATGTTGGTGATTACAACCGAGCTTTTGCGCTGGGAGTAACGCTGAACCTGGGATTCGTGGTCGTGGAGTTTTTTTTCGGGTTACTCTCAGATTCGCTCGCTCTGCTGGCAGATGCTGGTCATAACCTGAGTGATGTTGCAGGACTTCTGCTTGCCTGGGGAGCTAGCTATCTGGCAAAAGCTCCTGCCACCGCAAATCGGACTTACGGGTGGCGTAAGGTCCCTGTGATGGCCTCCTTGTTGAGTTCGTTGATGCTTCTGGTTGCCACAGGTGCTCTTGGCTGGGAAGCTTTTCAGCGACTCTTTGCACCACAATCGGTGACAAGCTTGACCATCATTGTGGTAGCTGGAGTTGGAGTGCTGGTCAATACAGCGACGGCTCTGCTGTTCGTGAGTGGTCAGCACCATGACCTCAATTTGCGGGCTGCTTTCCTGCACATGGCGGCTGATGCGGGGATCTCACTAGCGGTTGTGCTTGGTGGGCTGCTAATGCTTTGGCAGGAATTGCCCTGGGTTGATCCAATCCTTTGTCTGCTGGTGGCTAGTTTCATCATTTTTAGCAGTTGGGGCCTACTCAAAGATTCCCTGAATTACGCGCTAGATGCAGTGCCTCGAAATATTGATGTACAGGGCATTCGTCAGTATCTGGTTAACTTGGATCAGGTAGATCGTCTGCATGATCTTCATGTTTGGCCATTGAGTACCAGTGAGGTTGCACTGACCGTTCATTTGGTGATACATCAGCAATCACTAGATAACGCCTTGCTCCACCAGATTCAGCAGCATCTGCATGATCACTTTGAGATTGAGCATGCAACCATCCAGCTTGAATCCTCGCTCGAAGAATCAAACTGCCTGTTGGCCCCGACAACCTGTCACTGACCAAAGAATCTTTTCATTACTAAAATAAATTTTTGGAGGATTACATGACGATTGAAGCGCATGAAACCAGTTCGAACTTCCGACGCATTCCCTATGGAATGGTGGGTGGTGGCGAAGGTGCCTTTATTGGAGCAGTGCATCGCATTGCAGCTCGTATTGATGACCGTTTTGAGCTGGTTGCAGGGGCTTTGAGTTCAGAAGCCGAGCGTTCAAAGCGTTCCGGTCAAGCGATTGGAATTGCCTCGGACCGTTGTTACGGGAGCTACCAAGAAATGGCTCAGCAGGAAGCGGCTCGTCCTGATGGAATTGAGGCAGTCGTGATCGTTACCCCAAATCATTTGCATGTTCCGATTGCCAAGGCCTTTGTGGAAGCGGGAATCCATGTGATTTGTGATAAACCGCTGGCTGCTCATCTTGCGGACACGGAGGGACTATCTGAGCTTGTTAAGGAGAAGGACCGTCTTTTTGCTGTAACTTACAACTACAGCGGCTATCCGTTGATTCGACATGCTCGTGAAATCATCGCTAGTGGAGAACTTGGAAAGCTTCGAGTGGTTCAAGCGGAATATCCTCAGGATTGGCTGAGCGAAAAGTTAGAAGACACAGGGCAAAAGCAAGCTTCCTGGCGAACAGATCCGAATCAGGCTGGAGGAGGTGGATGTCTCGGAGATATTGGAACCCATGCCTTCCATTTAGCCTGTTTTGTCTCGGGACTAACTCCAGCGAGTGTATTGGCAGACCTGAATTCTTTTGTTGACGGAAGACAGCTTGATGATAACGTCCACGTGTTGCTGCGCTTTGAAGGGGGCGCCAAAGGTATGCTTTGGGCGAGTCAAGTGGCCCCTGGCAATGAAAATGGACTACGTCTGCGGATTTATGGAGACAAAGCCGGCCTGAGTTGGTCTCAGGAAAACCCGAATTATTTAACGTTCTCACCTCTTGGGGAGCCTTCTCGCTTACTTGGACGAGGTGGCCCTGGCTTGACAGGTGCTGCTGAGAGGGTCACCAGAATTCCACCAGGGCATCCAGAGGGCTACCTCGAAGGATTTGCTACCATCTATCGTGAAGTGGCGGATGCAATTGAAGCCAAGCGCAACGGAAAAGATCGACCAGACGAGGTGACTTTCCCTGATTTGGAAGAAGGTCTACAAGGGATGCGTTTTGTTGATGCCGTGTTGCGTTCCCACAAAAATGGCGGAGTGTGGACTTCACTAAACAGCTGACCTATTCCCTTTTCAGCTCCCATTCTATCTGATTGTGCAAGTGCGAAATTTATGTTCAGCGCATTTTTTTCTTTATTTTGTTTAGTTTTACGTTTACTAATTTAGCGCTTTGCGCAACAGACCGGAGTCGATTCCGGAGCCTGAAATGAGCGAAAACTGTTCACCCGGAATCATTTCAGATCGGGTGATGAGATCTCCTTAACAAGAGAGGAATCATGAAAAAGGGATGGATCAAGTCAATGCTGCAGACCGCAGCTGGTGCCGCACTGGCACTGACGGTCATGGCGGCACCGAGCCAGAAGGCTCAAGCCCAAAGTCTCACTCTTTGCTGGGCTGCTTGGGACCCTGCAAACGCCCTGGTTGAGATGTCCAAGGACTTCACAGCCCAGAGCGGAATAGAAATGAATTTCGAGTTCGTGCCTTGGCCCAATTATGCTGACCGAATGCTAAACGAACTGAACTCTGGCGGTAAACTTTGTGACCTGCTGATTGGGGACAGTCAGTGGATCGGTGGTTCTGCTGAGAACGGGCACTACGTTAAGCTAAACAGCTTCTTCGATAAGGAAGGCATTTCAATGGATGACTTCCTGCCGGCAACTGTTTACGCCTACTCCACCTGGCCAAAAGGGAGCCCCAACTACTGGGCTCTGCCAGCGATGGGTGATGCCAACGGCTGGGTCTATCGCAAGGATTGGTTCTCACGACCAGCACTGCGTTCAGAATTCAAGTCCAAGTACGGACGTGATCTGGAGCCGCCAAAGACCTGGACAGAGATGAAGGACATTGCCGAGTTCTTCCAGGGGCGAGATATTGATGGGAAGCGTGTCTATGGTGCTGCGATCTTCACCGAGCGTGGATCTGAGGGAATCACGATGGGTGCGACTGGTGCTCTTTACTCCTGGGGTTTTCAGTACCAGAATCCCAACAAGCCTTATGACATGGAAGGCTTTGTTAACTCACCGGATGCTGTAGCAGCGTTGGAATTCTACAAGGAACTCTACAAGTGCTGTACTCCTCCAGGCTACACCGATAGCTACATGGAAGAGGGACTCGATGCTTTCAAGTCCGGGCAAGTTGCCATGATGATGAACTGGTTCGCCTTCTTCCCAGGGCTCCACAAAGATCCTGTGGTTGGTGGTGACAAGATTGGTTTCTTCGTGAACCCAGGTCAGAAAGTGGAAGCTTCTACATTGGGTGGACAGGGAATCTCCGTGGTTTCCTACTCTGAGAAGAAAGATCAGGCCCTGGAGTACATCAAGTGGTTTGCTTCTCCTGAAGTTCAGAAGAAGTGGTGGTCATTAGGTGGATACTCCTGCCACAAGTCTGTTCTTTTGGATCCAGGCTTTGCCAACACCCAGCCGTTTGCTGCAGACTTCCTGAAGGCGATGGATGGAGTGCAGGATTTCTGGCAGGAGCCTGCTTATGCAGAGTTGCTGCTGGCGATGCAGAAGCGTGTGCATGACTTTGTGGTTGCTGATCAAGGAACCGCTCAAGAAGCACTCGACAAGCTGATCGAAGACTGGACAGAGACCTTCGAAGACGAAGGCAAGCTCTAAGATGAATTCACAGGAATTCACTGTTACTGGCAGTTGAATTCCTGTGATCAGATTTAACTAAGCGGAGCCCGATGTCTGGTCCTTCCATCCTCCAAAAAATTGCTACCTCTGCAGCTGTCGCGACACCTGCGCCTGTCGCCAGACAGGTGAGAGGACTGTCAGATCGAGCCATTGCCTGGCTCTTTGTGACTCCAACAATCCTACTGTTGTTGGCGATCAATATCTTCCCGTTGATTTGGACGATTCAACTATCCTTTACCAATTACAAAGCCAACCGTGCTGCCCGTGGTGAAAAGTTCATTGGTCTAAGAAACTACGAGCGTGTGCTAGGTGATGCAGATATCTGGATCACCTTGCAGACGACCGCACATTTTCTGATTTGGACGATGCTGCTGCAGGTACTCCTAGGCTTTGGCCTAGCCTGGCTGCTGAACAAGCAATTCAAAGGACACTCTTTCTGGACCACGTTGATCCTGCTGCCGATGATGCTTTCACCGGCAGTAGTGGGAAATTTCTGGCGCTTTCTCTATCAACCCCAGATTGGTCTTTTCAATTACATCATCGCTTTCTTCACAGGTGCAGATCCTTCATCTTTTCAGATGCTGGGCGATGTCAACTTAGCACCTTGGTCCATTGTCATCGTTGATACCTGGATGTGGACACCATACATCATGCTGATTTGCCTGGCTGGGTTGCGATCAATTCCCGATTACATCTATGAGGCGGCGGAAGTTGATCGAGCCTCAAAGTGGCGTCAGTTCTGGTCGATTACAGTTCCGATGGTGCTGCCTTTCTTGATGTTGGCAGTGTTGTTTCGGGCGATTGAGAACTTTAAGATGTTCGACCTCGTAGTGGAATTGACCAACGGTGGCCCCGGATCAGTAACCGAATTGGCTTCCATCAACTTGAAGCGAGAAGCCTTTGAGAAGTGGCGAACTGGCTACTCTTCGGCCTTTGCCATTATTCTGTTTGTGACTGTCTTCGGCGTAGCGAACATCTACGTCAAAGCTCTCAATGCGGTGAAGCAACGATGAGTTCCGCACCTCCACACGAAAAGCCTTGGGGCAAGCGACTAGCTGCTGGACTCGTTATTGTGTATGCATTGGTCAGCATCATTCCGCTGATTTGGATCTTCCTAACGGGTTTCAAGTCACCTCAGGATTCGATCAGCTACCCTCCCAAAATGGTGTTCTCCCCAACCATGGAAGGCTACGTCAATGTCTTCACCACTCGAACTCGGCAAACGCCGGAGTACATGGAAACATTGCCGCCTCCCGAAACCTGGTACGATGAATTGGTGCGATCACGAAGCATGGTGATCGCAGGCCCTTCCAAGTTTGGGCAGCGATTTCTCAATTCCATCATCATCGGTTTTGGTTCCACGTTTCTTTCGGTCTTTTTGGGAACCTTGGCGGCCTATGCCTTCTCACGCTTTAAAATTCCGCTCAAAGATGACCTGATGTTTTTCATCCTCTCCACTCGGATGATGCCTCCAATCGCTGTGGCGATTCCCATCTTTTTGATGTATCGCGAGCTGGGCTTGGCAGACACCCACCTAGGTATGATCCTGCTCTATACGGCGGTCAACATCTCCTTGGCGGTCTGGCTGCTGAAGGGATTCATTGATGAGATTCCGCGGGAATATGAGGAAGCTGCGATGATTGATGGCTACTCTCGTTTCCAGTCTTTCCGGAAAGTGGTCTTGCCCCAGGCAACCACGGGTATCGCAGCAACCGCAATCTTCTGTCTGATCTTCAGTTGGAATGAATATGCCTTTGCCCTCTTATTGACCTCAGGCACCGCCCAGACGGCACCACCTTTCATTCCAACCATCATTGGAGAAGGAGGGCTAGACTGGCCTGCAGTAGCAGCTGGCGCAACACTCTTTCTGGTACCTATCGTGTTCTTCACGATCATGCTCCGCAAGCATCTGCTACGTGGAATCACTTTCGGCGCTGTCCGCAAATAAAGAGGAGCCTGATGCCAGAGAACACAACATCGAGCCTTCGGCGCTACTTTCGTAGAAATTTTTGGGAGTGGATTGCTACAGTGATCATTCTGCTTGGAGTGGTGATGCTGATGCAGCCCTTTTTACTCGTGCTCTACACCTACTCCTTCGTGGTGATCCTCACAGGCACCGTTTTGTTCATCATCGTGAGCCACTTCCCGGAATAGTAAATGGCCGAGATTCAAGTCAGTCGCCTGAAAAAATCCTTTGGGGAGTTCGTTGCGGTTCAAGACTCCAGCTTCACGATTCAAAATGGTGAATTCTTCGTGATGTTGGGGCCCTCCGGGTGTGGAAAAACAACAACGTTGCGAATGATTGCTGGATTGGAGTTGCCCACCTCTGGTGAGATTCGGTTGGATCAGGAAGAAGTCACTTTCCTGCCAGCTTCTCAACGAGACATTGCGTTTGTCTTCCAGTTGTTTGCGCTCTATCCGCACATGAATGTGCGGAAGAATCTGGCTTTCCCACTAAAGTGCATTGGGACTCCTTCTTCAGAAATCAAGCAGCGAGTTGAAGAAGCGGCTCGTCTGCTGAGAATTGATCATCTTTTGAATCGTTCTGTCTCTGGGTTATCTGGTGGTGACCGTCAACGCGTAGCCCTCGGAAGAGCAATCATTCGTCGCCCAAAAGCTTTCCTGATGGATGAACCTCTTGGTGCTCTTGACGCTGAATTCCGTAATTTGATGTGCCAGGAACTGAAGGGATTGCATGACCGAATTGAGGCAACGACGGTTTACGTCACGCATGACCAACTGGAGGCGATGGCCATGGCTGACCGGATTGCGGTGATGAATCACGGTGTGATTGAGCAGTTGGGGACACCAAGCGAGATCTACAATAAGCCAGCAACCATGTATGTCGCTGATTTTATCGGATCTCCACCGATGAATTTGCTCGCCTTGCCCAATGCGCTGGAGCCTGGACAAACGGAGATCACTCTGCCAGCTGATGGTTGTGGAACACTTTGTTGTCCTGCGTCAACCCAAGGTGTTCAAGCAGACAATCTTGTCTTGGGTGTTCGCCCGGAACACTTGCTTCCAGAGCAGAATGGTCCCCTGCCAGGAGAAATCAGTGCCGTTGAATACATGGGAACCACCCAGATTCTGACCATCCAGACTCCTTACGGACAAGCACTATCTCGCGTTCGTAGCACGCATTCATTTGGAGAAGGGCAATCAGTGCGATTGAACTTTGCTGCTCAGAGAGCCTCACTATTTGATAAGAGTGATGGAAAAGCATTGCCCACGGAGGTGACTGATGGCTGAGATAGCTCTCCAGGGAATACAGAAACGCTTCGGGGACACGCTTGCAATCAACAACCTCGAGTTGACCATTGGGGATGGAGAACTGGTCGTTTTGTTGGGCCCCTCAGGAGCTGGCAAGACAACCACCCTCCGCTTGATTGCTGGTTTGGAAGAGGCAGATTCCGGAAGTATTCGGATCAATGGCCTGGACATGACGAAGTCTCAACCCGCTGAAAGAGATGTTGCGTTTGTTTTCCAGCAATACTCGCTATACCCACACCTGACAGTTCGAGACAACTTGAGCTTCCCGCTTCGCTCGCCTGTATCCGGTCTTTCTGAAGATGCCGTTGCCAGTCGGGTTGAGGAAATAGCGAAGATGGTGCGGATTAACCACAAACTTGAAAACAAAGCAACGGCCTTATCTGGTGGGGAGATGCAGCGTGTCGCGATTGGACGGGCACTGGTACGAAAGCCAACCATCTATCTGATGGATGAACCGCTCTCTTCCCTGGATGCGAAGCTACGAGCTGAACTGCGAGTGGAGTTGAAGCACATTCAACAGAATCTTGGAGCAACAATCCTTTATGTGACCCATGACCAGGTGGAAGCAATGACCCTGGCTGATCGCATTGGGGTGCTCCGCGAGGGAGAACTCGTACAACTGGGCACGCCCAAGGAGATCTTTGAACAGCCGAAAAATACCTATGTGGCTGAGCGACTGGGGCAACCCTCGATCAATCTCGTGCCATTGTGCAGTGAATGGCCCGTACAGGCACCTGCCAACGCCACACAGCTTGGATTGCGGACAGACCATGTTCAATTGCATTCTGTAGATACGCAGACCCAAGCCACGGTACCAGCTCAAGTTCAGCGGGTTGAATACCTTGGTGACCAGACCTACCTGCATCTGCTCTGTGTAGGACAAGATCTCACCTTACTCGCGGATCCGGCAACCTTGCTGAAGGAAGGTGATGGGGTAGCCCTTGAATTGGTGCAACCTCTTTTCTTTGACCAATCCGGAAATCGTTTGTCTGCTTGAGGGCAAGCCAACTTGATGGAGAAGCTACAGATGACTCCAGACTTACTTAGATCGTTACTTCAAGGAACTGCAGAAGCAGTGATTGCCCAGGCAGAACACCTCACAGCTTTGGATCAAGCTATTGGTGATGGTGATCATGGCATCAACATGAAGAGAGGCCTGGAGAACGTGCTTGCTGATTTGGACAGTATCACAGCCAAACCAACAGCTGAGGCTCTGAAAGCGGTGGGGATGACCATGGTGATGAAAGTCGGTGGAGCCTCTGGTCCACTCTATGGCACTCTGGCGATGACGCTGGGTAAGGAATGGCCCACCGAAGATGAGCTGGATTCAGCGAAATTGGGTCAGATG
>WTIF01000177.1:0-6383 GCA_011522845.1 Deltaproteobacteria bacterium | reverse complement strand
GCCTGTTCCTCTGCATTGATGATTCAAACTATCTGTCAACTTCTGGAAGAGAAATCATGAGTAACGTGGGCATTGTGATCGTTTCGCATTCTCAGCAGGTCGCTGCGGGTACAGCTGAAATGGTGTTGCAGATGGTGGGAGATGAAGTTCCTCTTGCCTGGTGTGGTGGCAACCCTGACGGTGGTTTGGGGACCAGTGTGGAAGCAATCATGGAAGCCATTTCCAAAGCCTGGTCGGATGCCGGAGTAGCCGTAATGGTTGATCTCGGTGGGGCTGAAACAAATAGCGAAATGGCGATTGAAATGCTACCTGCCGAACGACAAAAGAAAGTTGTGATCTGCAATGCCCCGATTGTCGAAGGGAGCGTCATCGCAGCTACGGAAGCATCTGGTGGTGCAAGCCTGGAAGAAGTCAAAAGCTCAGCAGAAGAAATGTGAGGAGGCATGACGGAAGAAAATAACTGGACTTCTGAGGGTGCGGTAGAAATCACTCATGATGTAGGTCTACATGCTCGGCCCTCTGTCAAATTGACCAAACTCGCCAAGCGTTTCTCTGCACGGATTGAGATTGCTGCTGACTCTGAGGGGCCTTGGATCGATGCCAAAAGCATTGTCAAGGTGATGGGAGCCAAGATGCCGCAGGGAACCATTCTGCAATTGAGGGCCACTGGAACAGATGCTCAGCCTGCCGTTGAGGCTTTGATTGATTTGGTCAATCAGGATTTTGAGGAATCTCAGGATGCCCAGTCAGCCTCAGCTTAAAGGAATCAGCGCAGCTCCTGGCCTTGCTCAGGGTGCGGCATTCTGGGTAGATGCGTCTGCCATAGTACATTCTGCGGACTCCTTGGAACCCACGATTGATCTGTCGGAAGCCCTTGCATTGGCCAGTAGCCAGTTGGTGGAGTTGATGGAGCGCGTCGAGGGAGAAGAGGCAGAAATCCTCGAGTTCCAGCTTGCGATGCTCGAAGATGAAGCTCTCAGTGATCCAGTACGTCAGGCTGTTGCAGCAGGTATGACACTGATCGAAGCCTGGCAACAAACGCTGGACGAACATGTCACGGACTACGAGCAAAGCGAAGACGAGTACTTTCAGGCACGAGCCAGTGACCTGCGTGATATTCGTGAACGAGTCCTCAGGATCCTACTTGGAGAAACAGAAGCCGAGATTCCTGAGGGAGCGATCCTGCTCGCAACCGATCTAACTCCCAGTCGCTTTCTGAGCCTAGATTGGAACAAGGGGGGAGGAGTGGTCTTGCGGGAAGGCAGCCCTTCGAGTCATGTAGCCATGCTAGCACGTTCCCGAGGGGTACCGATGCTAGTTGGAATCAGAGACCTTCCAACTGGGGCTTTCCCCGATCAAACCAGATTGTTGCTGGATGCGGATGAAGGTGTTTTGCACGTAGACCCTTCCGCAGAGGAAACTCAGGCCTTTGAGCATAAGCTTCAAATAGCTGTAGAGGAGACAGAACGACTAGCCCTCGTATTGGATCAACGCGCACAAACTGTGAATGGAACAGCAGTTCAAGTGCTGATCAATGTGGCGCTACCAGAAGAACTGGCAAGACTCAATTCAGCGCATTGTGATGGAATCGGCCTGATGCGCTCAGAGTTTCTGTTTCACCATGGGCCACCCAGCGAAGAGTCACAGTACCGATCCTATCGAAAACTCTTGGAATGGGCAGGAGAAAAACCCGTAACGATTCGCACTCTTGATGCGGGTGGTGACAAGCCTCTGCCCGGGCTGGAGCAACCAACGGAAAGTAATCCGTTTCTTGGTTTGCGAGGACTCCGACTCTCCCTACGAAAACCAGAGGTTTTCCGCACTCAACTCCGTGCACTCTGCAGGGCAGCTGTTCATGGAAATCTGAAAGTAATGGTACCGATGGTCACTGTTCCTGACGAATTACATTCGACCCAGGAATTGTTGGAAGATGTTTGTGCCGAACTCACCACAGAAGGTATCAAATTCCACCAGCCAGTTCTCGGAATGATGGTAGAAGTCCCCGCCGCTGCTCTGGCTCCTGAGTTGTTTGCTGATGCTGCGTTCTTTTCGATTGGCAGTAATGATCTGGTTCAATATCTCACAGCTAGTGCCCGCGACCTTCATCATGTTGCAGATCTGGCTGATCCCGGCCATCCAGCAGTCTTGCGAGTCATTCGAGAATTGGCGGAGCATTGCGAGCGTTCTGGCCAAGAGTTGAGCCTTTGCGGAGATATGGGTAGCGATCCGAATTTCATTGCACAGTTGTTGGAAGCGGGCTTGCGTAATTTGTCTGTAGCACCAGCTCGCTTGGGGAAGACCAAGTGGACCATTCGTGAGACCAATCTGGAGGGGGTGTGACAACGGACTTAAAAGCTCAGTTGGTTGCCCAGTACAAGCAGATCCTCGCAGAGATGCTGAGCAATCGCCCTTCTGGAACCCGACAGCGACTGGCAACAATGCTGCGCAAGAATCGTAGTTTTATCTCCCAGATTTCCAATCCCAGCTACGCCACACCCATCCCAGCTCGTCATCTGGATATCATCTTCGAAGTTTGCCATTTCTCTGAAAAAGCTCGTCGAGACTTCTTGAACTACTACGACCAGGCACACCCTGGTAGACGTCACGGTCCAAATTATCAGCACCATGAGGCGCACCGAGAGGGACTACGATTTCGTCGGATGATGTTGTACTTACCAGATCTGGGAAGTAGTGAAGCCAACAAAGAACTCGATGACCTGATTCTGGAAACTGCTCGTCGGTTAAGTCACCTGCTACAGATTTCTGAGCGCTCCTGAAAGCGTGCTGATCTGTTCCTCATCCTCATTTCTTCTGTGGGAGAGACCATGAAAAAATTAATGAACGCCACCGATCAAGTACTCACCGAAAGCCTAAGTGGTTTTGTCTCCGCACATGCCGATTTGCTGGAGCTTGGGTCCGAGGGAAAATTTGTACGCCGCAAGCAACTTAAACCTGGAAAGCCAGTCTTGATCTCTGGGGGAGGTTCCGGTCACGAACCCCTGCATGGTGGTTTTGTGGGACATGGGATGCTGGATGCCGCCTGTCCAGGGCAGGTCTTTACTTCACCGACTCCAGATCAAATGCTGGAAGCAATGCAAGCTACCGAAAGTGGTGGTGGGGTGCTGCTGATCGTCAAGAACTACGAAGGTGACGTGATGAACTTTGAAATGGCCGCTGAGATGGCCGAATGTGAGGTCGCCACGGTATTGACGGATGACGATGTAGCTGTGGAGACTTCAACCTATTCAACAGGTCGACGGGGTGTCGCAGGCACCATGATCGTCGAGAAGATCGTTGGTGCTGCAGCAGAAACAGGTACAGATTTGGCGTCTCTGAAGATTCTTGGGGACCGTGTCAATCAACAAACGCGATCAATGGGTGTTGCCCTGACAAGCTGTACGGTTCCAGCTGCAGGTAGTCCGACCTTCCAGATTGGTGAAAATGAAATGGAGATGGGAGTTGGGATTCATGGGGAACCAGGAAGAAAACGAGTTGCGCTTGCTGAAGCCAAGGACATTGCTGCAGAGATGATTGGCGCGATCCGCAAGGATTTTGGAGACCAGGCCAAGGGGAATGCCATCTTGTTGGTCAATGGATTTGGGGGAACCCCGTTGATGGAACTTTACCTGATGCACCACTGTGTTGAACAAGAGTTAGCTGGAAGCGGAATAACGATTGCCCGCTCGTTGGTTGGCAATTATGTGACTTCTTTGGAAATGGCTGGATGCTCGATCACACTGAGCCTGGTTGGTGATGAATTACTGGGACTCTGGGATGCACCTGTTCACACAGCAGGGCTACGCTGGGGGATGTAAGCGGACCTGATAAGTTTGTGCTCTGGGGAGAGATCGTGTACATCTAGGTGAAAGTGTTAACTATCAGCGTTGATAAATTCTGCAACACTGTCTCTTACACCCAAGATTGACTTCTACAAGCAAAGCCCAGAGCCTCGGCGAAGAGATCGCCAACAGCGTTACCCACGGAATCGGAACAGCTCTAAGCGTCGCGGCCCTCACACTGCTAGTCACGTTGGCTTCCCAGCAAGGAGATGCCTGGCAGATTTTCAGTGTTAGTGTTTATGGCAGTTCGCTGATCCTGCTTTACCTCGCTTCTACCCTCTACCATGGCCTGCAAAACCAGCGGGCCAAGCGCATCTTCAAGATCCTTGACCATTCTGCGATCTTTCTGCTGATTGCTGGAACCTACACACCCTTCCTCCTTGATAATTTACGTGATGCCTGGGGCTGGAGTCTCTTCGGAGTGATCTGGGGCATGGCACTGCTGGGGATTGTCTTCAAGGTCTTTTTTGTAGGCAAATTTCCTAAAGCCTCAACGGCGACGTATCTAGTGATGGGCTGGCTCTGCCTGATTGCGCTCCCTCAAATGTGGGAGACGATCGAAACAGCTGGCCTGATCCTGCTCTTTGTGGGCGGGGTTTCTTACAGTGTGGGTGTGATTTTCTATTCTTGGCGCCGACTCCCCTATCATCACGCCATCTGGCACCTCTTTGTTCTCGGAGGTAGTACAGCCCACTTCTTTGCTGTGCTGCTGAATGTCCTGCCTACTGACGTTTCTGCCTGATTTTCAGAATTTAGAATGTAATTGAGAAGAGTTGTTGCTTACTGACAAAGGGACTTGCTTTGTTTGTGGCAGGTTTGTCTTTGGACTCAAGCCGATTAAAACTTATGCATTCCAAAATGCCTTTTGAGATGAAAATTGTTGTCTCTGGGAGGAGAATTGATTTTTGGTGCGAATGAAAAAGATTTTAACGCAAATGGGAGAGTTGAATCACTTGATAGGTTGCCGGGGAGCTAGTATTTGCCACTTTTTGTGGTATGGTGCCGCATGAAGGCTCGCTGAACCATATTTGCTCAGCGGAGCCTTACGAAAGCGACTAACTCTTTGGTAGCAAAGTTATTGAACCTGCGAGTTAGCTTTGTCGATATTATACAGAAAATCACTCACCATTAGTGAGGTTGGGCAATCTTTCTGAATTATATTTTAGCGTAGACCGTTCAATTAGAATCATGTCCCAACAGGCCCGCCGTTCTCTTTCCAATCAGAAAACCCGCCGACATTGCAGACATTCTTGAAACCCATCTCCACAAGCGTGTGCCCTGTTAAAGCGGCCATACCACCAGCACCACATACCAAGACGATCTCAGCATCTTTTTGAAGCTTTTCTTCATGATAGGGGGTGCTTGAATCAGCAGCAAATTCAATAAATCCTCTTGGAATTTTCAAGGCACCCTGAATAGTACCTGTTTCTTGGATTTCAAGGCCATCTCGCACATCGATAAAAACGCTATTTCCGTCGGCATGCTTTTGGATTCCATCAGCAACACTGATTTTTGGTACTACTGCGTTTGCAGCACTCAAGGCAGATTCAGCGGTTTTCATAAATACTCCTTTTTATGGGTTCTAGGTTGAGACTCTGCACAAAGTTTGTCTTCAGTTTGCTGAATGACTCTTTGTCAATCTCATTAAAGACAGCAAAATTAGTTTTAGCCATACCATAAGCCTTGGCAAGCAAATTAGTCAGAGTGTGAAGGCCGACTCAACTGATTACAACATAACTCGACCATCCAATTAATTTTACGTGCGCAAGGAGAGAATTCACTCTTAACTATGGTAGAGAATTTCGTTCATAATGCTCTGATTTTTTTAAAATGTCAGCAGTGACTCTTTGAACTTAAGAGGCAGCTGCCAAAGCTGCGTCGTAATCAGGTTGCTGAGCTATCTCTGGAACCAACTCATTGTGCCTGACGATGCCGTTTCCATCAATCACCACGATGGCTCGAGCAAGTAAGCCCCGCCGAAAACTATCTTTGACATAAACTCCATAATCTGTTCCAAAATTTTGAGAACGGAAGGCTGAGCCGGTTTGTACATTCTCAATGTTTTCTGCACCGCAAAAGCGGGCTTGGGCTTGGGGCAAGTCCACAGAAACGCAGAGTACCACTGTATTGTCCTGATTAGCGGCCTTTACGTTGAAAGTGCGAACAGAGGTGGCACAGGTTGGTGTGTCGATGCTAGGGAATATGTTCAGAATCAGGTTTTTTCCAGTGAAGTCACCAAGGCTCACGTCACTTAGATCCTGTGCGGCCAGCATGAAGTCAGGAGCTTTGCTGCCAACTTGAGGCAGCTCCCCCTCGGTGTTGACGATGAGTCCTCGCCATGAAACTTCTGCCATTCGATCCTCAATAGTAAGTTTATGTTGGTAGGTGTAAACGCTAGGCTTCCCAAGCGAAAAAGAATAGAAATAATTAAATCTGCTCTCACAGAGGAATCAAGCCTGAGATGATCGGCTTTCCAGATTTTTCATTCGAAGGCTGAAATGTTTGCGCCCCACCGTGGCTACAGGGGCGCACATTGAAGAGAGC
>WTIF01000217.1 GCA_011522845.1 Deltaproteobacteria bacterium | reverse complement strand
ACACAATTCTCGGTGATACAACTGGCAAGTTGGACCAGATAGTTTGGCTCATTCTGGTTAAGGGAGCTTGGTTTGGTTTCTCTGTTCTTTGAAATTGCAACCTTAATTTTTGGCTGCGTTAAAGACGGATCTGGATTGTCAATTTGTTTGGAAAATTTGTTATCAGCAAAATTCTCATTTTCATTGATCTTGTCATTTCTGATAGCTGGCGGCGGAGCAACGGTAACCGGAGGTGGTGCTGGCTTCTCATCCTCAGTCGGATTTTCCTCTCGCACTTCCACCAAGACCGGCTCCTCAACAATCGGTCCTGACTTTTCGTCTAGCTCTGCAGGTGGGTCTGCTGAAGCTTGACGAATTGAAGACTCAGGTAAATCCGGCAGCGGAACAAGTGGCACCAGCTTTTCTTCACGACTCCCAGTTTGGTTCGGTTCACCTGTGCCCCCCTGAGCAGGTGCCTCATCCTCCTGGTCAAGCAGCGGAACGACAACTGTCGGTGGCAAGTTTGATAATACCTGCAACGAAGTTATCTCCGGGCCAGTCGTCCAGAATTGGCTGCCGCCAAAACCCATCACCACCCCCAACATATTGGAAGCAACTGCGGTCGCGACAAGTTGCTTTTTATAAAGTACAAGATTTCCCTTAAAATCCCCTAAATCAAACGATCGATTGGAGATCGTCTGGTCCCCCGGTTCTGTAACTTTTTGTGGAGGATTCGCTGGTTCAGATGCTACATCTTTATGATCTTCAGCGACCTCGTCCACATCTGATAAATCTTCATAAAATGCGTCTAACTGATCTGACATTTCTGAAGAGGACGATTTCACATCGTCAAGTTTTGGTCGAGCGCCCTCCTGTGGAATCTCCACACCTTTGATCAAGGACGGAATTGGAGAGTTTTCTTGCGCCATACCAAAAAATAAAAAATGTTATTTTTATTAATAATTCAATCTGAGTAACCTAAAATTTACTTATAAATACAGCAATTTAAGAATCCAAATATTTATGTTGGAAAGCTCTTATAGTCTCAATGCTGCAGAATGTGTGCCGCAGAAAAAATTATCAAAAATTGGAATATTGCTATTCTCAAATAGTTTACTTTCTATCCTGCTGCATGCATGCTATAAATTCATTTTTAAGTTAAGTAAATTTTCTCAAGTGTCTCTTTCTTCGGGGCACCCCATCGGACAATCATTGAGGAGAGACATTGGAAACGACTACCTCCACTTCCCGCAAAGAAGTTTTACGAGACGAACTCAACCAGCTCTTTGGTTCACAAGAGCGAAATATTGATCAGGCTACTCGAAGTTTGAAAGTCTTGGCTCATCCAGCTCGTCTGAAGATTCTCTGCGCGCTGCGCACAGGTGAGCTTACAGTTCAGGATCTAGAATACTACACGGGCTTGAAACAAACCACATTGTCACAACACCTTTCACTTCTGCGTGCCAGAGATATTGTAACATCAAGGCGTGAAGCCAACTTCTCCTTTTATCGGATTGCCAATGATCGCATTCTGGAACTATTCGAGTTAATCAAAGACATCTATTGCCAAATTTGAAAGGAATCAAAGACATCACTACCTATTGCTTGAGATCAATCCATAAACTTTTTACAATTTATGCAATTTGATCGTGAAATAGATCTTTCCAACTACTGCCTCCTTCCCAACTACAAAAGTTGTGCTCTCCAGAAAAGGATAATTGGGCCACTTGTCCCATGAATGATCGAGTTTTGTAAACGCAACTTACTGGTATCTCTTCAAAGATAAGTTTTTAAAAAATTAAAGTTTCTCTCTGGATGGATTTATCAATCAAATCTTCAAAAATTAAGTACAGCCAGGTCTACAGGGGATGAAATATCTTGTCGATTTGATCAACAAAAGGCTGATTCATCCTGTTCTGCATAGCATGGCTTCAGTCAGTCAAGTCAGTTGGGGGGTTGGAATCGGAATGTTTCTTGGTTTCACCCCAACGGTGGGAGTGCAAATGTACCTGGCTGCTTTGGTTTGGGGTTTCTGCCGTTATCTTTTAAATTTCAGATTTAATCTGCCTGTCAGTGTTGCCATGGTCTGGATCAGTAATCCATTGACAATGATACCAATGTACTATGGCTTTCTCACCACAGGCTGCTGGGTACAAGGCAAAGAGCAGTTAACCTATGCGACTTTTGAGAGTCGTCTAACCGAAATCCTTAGTATGGAGAGTGTATGGGGTTCGATCGTTTCAGGAGCAGAGTACTTACTGATTGAACTGGGAGAACCGATGATGCTAGGGAGCTTGTTTTTTGCTTTCCCAATTGCAATTGGCAGCTATTTTTTGACCTACTACGGATTGTTACGACACCGACAGCACAAAGCCCACCAAGCACAAATGAGCTATGAAGAGTGGTGTGCCGCCCATGAGATTGCACCGTGATGCCAGAATCTTCTTCACAACTTGGTTTTGAATTAGCAAGACTGGTGGAGTCAGGCAACGATGAGGAAGCACGTGCGTTGGTCCACGCCAAAGAACTGAGTGAGGTCGATGAACGTAAATGGCTCTACCACCTAGGTAACTTACTTCATGTAGCCGGGCGCCCTCTTCAAGCTTCAGCAATTTGGCGCGAAGTGGGTACTCCCCCACAAATTCCTTCAAATGATTTATCTCTCGTTACCCTCCTTCGGCGGTGGTGGCCTCCTGTACTAGCTACGATTGGGGTTCTTACAATTTTCTACACGCTGTTATTCACTACCTTCCCCAGACCTTTTGACCTGTTTCAATTTATGCAGGCGATGAGTAACCAGCAACAAAATCGAAGTGCTTGGGACTCCTTCTGGGATACAGGTCGACCTTCTTGGCGCAGTTCCGACCTGTATGTACAAGGAGATCAATTAGTCCCAATGCTTCAGGACACCATCGCAAAACTGCTTGGAGAAGAAGCAGAGGAAAAATCTACTAAGGATGAGTTGGCTAAGTGGCTTCAAGATTATGAGAACGAACTCTACGGGGATGGATTGAGTAGTCTGAATTACCACATCGTAGTTGCCAAAGGCTTGTTTAACTCCCGAGCTTTCGAAGACGCGATTGCTATTCTGGAGCAAGGATTAGAGACAGAAGAATCCGGGGCTAGACGTGGTCAGATTTATCAGGAATTAGGAACTACCTACTATTATCAAGGGTATGAGCTTCAGCCTGATGGTTTGGCACGCTACGACCTGCCACTTGTGCGTAAGTCAGTGGAGGCATATGAAAAAGCAGCCCCCTTCAGCAGTAATCCCTACCTATTTGGTAATCTCGGCTGGGGCTATTATTTGTTAGCTGAATATGAAAAAGCTATCGAATACGGAGAACAGGCACTGCAATTGGCTCCGAGTCTCAATTACGTTCGAATGAACCTTGGGATCACCTATCTACGCTTAGGAGAACTGCAGGATTCTCTCGATTCTTACGCAAGCATTCTGGATTACAGACCGGACCGTACAGAGTATGAAGGTGGGATTCGAGATCTTCAGGAACTTCTCAGAGAATTTCCCGGGCAGTATCCGTTCGGACACTTTCTACTGGGCTATCTCTTTCAGTTGCAGGGAAATTATCCTCCTGCCCAAGAGGCCTATGAACGCTACCTACAAGAAAGCTCTATTC
>WTIF01000260.1 GCA_011522845.1 Deltaproteobacteria bacterium | reverse complement strand
CCAACTGCACTAAGTAGTCATCGGCAATCATCACTTCCTGCAACAAGCACTTGAGTTGAGAGGTATGGAACAACCTCCACAAACTGACGAGGAGTTAGTCCGTGCCTTTCAGCGGGGTGACCGACAGGCCTTTGGTCGATTGATCGAGCGTCATCAGGATCGGTTATACAGATTGGCCCTAGCCTGGTTGGGGAACAGTGACTTTGCAGAAGATGCGGTTCAAGAGGCGTTTCTACGTGGATTCAACAGCTTGCCTCGCTTTCGTTTTGGAGCCACGCCGTTTTCCTGGCTTTATCGGACACTTCGGAATATTTGTCATGAGATAAATCGTCGACAGTCAAAACTCAAAGCTTTGGGGGATGCCGAATTGGATATTCAGACAGATCAGACCGGGCACCGTGCAGCTGGAGAGCAAAGCCTAGAGCGAATTCGAGTACTGATTGCAAAGCTACCGACACGCCAACAGGAAGTGGTGTTGCTGCGTCTCTTTGAAGAATGTTCGGAAGAAGAGACAGCCAATGCAATGGGTTGCCGTCGAGGAACCGTCAAAGCTCTACTGCACAAGGCAAGGCAGCAACTGCAACTGGGACTTCAAGAGGAGAGAGTCTCGTGAGGGAAGCGGATTGGGAAAAACTCAAAGATGACTATCAAAGCTTGAAAGCTCCAGAGCAGTTGCAACCGCGCATTCTGCTCGCTATGGAGCCTCAACGCTCTGGGTTGACTCCTGTCCGAGTCTGGCAATTTGCAGCGCTCCTGGTCCTCGGAGTTGCCGGTGTATGGGGAATTCTGCAGTTCCAGCCACTGGAATCTAAGCAAGTGTCCAAGTTGAGTGCTCATGTAGTTGTTGCTACTGGGATAACTCTACCCAAACATCCCCAAGACCCTTCAGTCTGGCTTGGGATGTCCAAGCCTGCTTTGAGGTCGTTAGCGATAACCAGGCCCCGTCTGTCATCGAGGAGCCTTCGTCCATCTTCACGATTTTTACTAGGATCAACGCCAAGGAAAGGCAGTTGATTTAATCAACCAATCATTCTGAGAGAATTGTAATGAAACATAAATTTTTGTTGCCGTTGGCACTGATGTTCCTGTTGCTTCCAGTCACAACCCAGGCCGAGGAAGACGATTTTGAAGAAGAAGTCGCTTTCCTGGAAATCGTTCAAGGGTACTACAACCTCGTTGAATCCACGCACAACCTGCACGCTAATCCGGAGAGTGCGACGATTCTACATCTCTTCACTATTCAGGAAATCTACGAGGAGCGAGGAGAAGCGCAGCGAGCTATCGAGTTTCTGGAAGAGACCTTGAAACGTACAGGTAATCCTACGATTCGGAGCGTAATTTATAGTATGCTGGCAGAGTTGCACGAGGAAACAGGTGACCCCCAGAAACGCCTTGAACTCTTACAAACTGGCTTGGATGAAGCGCTGTCTCGAATGAGATAGCAACTTGGGACTCTTACGAAAGTTACCAAAGCGTTCGGGCAGGTCTTGCCAAGGGTTACCGACACGATAACGTTAGAGCACCGCCTCGAAAAAGAGGCGATTATCTTTGACAGTCACTCCGATGGTTCCAACTCTGATGGAGAGCAAGTGCACGATCCGTTGCTACTGATCATCACGGAGAGCGTAGCATCTAGTAATCATGGGAGTCCTCTTCAATGGGGAAAGGAAAGTGGACTTTTCCCCAAAAGAGAATAATGTTCCTCAAACGAGCAAGTGCCTATTTGATGACAGGCCTTAAGAATCTTTTAGAGAGCTTCCCTTTTTGATTCGCCTCTTTCAATCTGTTTCAGCCATTATCTTTTCCTGCCAGTCGTCGTGCCACCAGCATTAAGCCTGTCCCTCCCAAAGCAATGATCGCAGCTATCTCCAACAATGATGCGTAGTACTCGCCCTGGTGCAGGGCAAACACGATCGAAGCTCCCAGCGTTGATAAGACTCGACTCACATCCACCAGGGAGGTTGACAAACCTAAGCGCCCCTTGATTGCCTCCTGCAGGTAACTAATGTTGATGCTCAAGAGCGCGGCAACTGCTAAGGCCGCAAGCCCCTGCAAAAAGAGAACTTGCAGCACAGTCTCAGCAATCGACATCAGTCCAAGATACAACGCAAAAATGGCAGAACTGGTAGCCAAAATGGTTTCCTTACTCATCCGCAAGGCTAGGTAGCCCCAAGCAACCATACAGGGCACTTCCACCGCAGCAGCTACTGATGCATTGATACCGACTTGCTCCAGCGTTCCTCCCAGGTCCTGCATAATCACCAGGGGTAGCGCCGTGATGTTCAGCTGTAAAGCCACGGAACCCAGAATGATTCCCAAAATACCAATCTTGTAAGGATTGCTGATGTAGGCTTTGGGCAGAGTAGTACTAGTGGAAGCTTCTACCTTCTTGCTTGCTTGTCCAATTCTGGCGGAGGGCTGGGTCCAGAGGAGTCCAAAGAGCAAAGTGAAAGCGATGTGTGTTCCCGCGGCAAAGGCAAAAACGGAGAAACTGGAGTTTTGGGCTGCAAGCCAACCAGCAACTGGAGGGAAGACGACCCAGGCAATTGTAAAGATCGTCCTCAGAAACGAAAGGATCAGTTCTGCTCGATCCGGCACCTCCTGATCCAGATAGGCTCTGGAGTAGGCAAAAGTCTGAGAGAAGAGCGCGTTGCTAAAGGGAAGCAGTAAACAGTGGGCAGTAATGAAGGCAAATGGACTTTGCCAGGCCCAGACCAACCAAAAACCAACTGCCCCTACAAGAGCACAGAGGATAACAAGCCAACGACGATCGTTGATCTTGTCAGAGAGCCAGCCCAAAGCCACCCCAGCTGCTGCTCCAGCAAAGGCATTGATTGCCATGACCGCAGCATAGGTCATATTGGAAAGCTCCAAGGCCTCCACCCCAATAATCGCTCGAAAAGGAAATGTGGCTGCGTTGCCGGCTCCAGCAAAGAAGATGTTGAGGCTCAGGATCCCCATCACGGGAGAGATCCAGAATCCCGCTAGTTTTGATTGCATCTGCTCACAAAGGGAATTGGCAAAGAGAACAGTTTCCTGAGATGTCTGCGAGAAAACAGTATTTCAAGCGATCATGAAGTTGTGAGCAATTCTTGTGGGGCTTACTGGATTGGGAAAAACCAGATGTTTTGGTCAAGAGTAGACCAATCTCTCTCCTACTCAGGGAAATTAGCTGCCACTGCCACCCAATTCTGTCTGATAATGAATCAGGCCATCCGTTTGGTAGCAATCAGCAGTACTTCATCCGCTACATCTTCTGCTAGATCAGAGATTCCGCCCAGTCGTTGAAGCATTGCCTTGTACTGGAACTGGCGTGCCAATTCAAGGGAATCATCTCGAAACACTCGAACCAGTAACTGCTGCTCCACTCGATCCACCTCACTTTCTTGACGGGCGACCTCCTCGGCATGACGTGGTACTGAACGTAAATCGGAGAAGAGCGAATCAACGGTGGCACTCAGTGCTCGCAGGCAACTGTGAGTCTTGTGCAGCAAGAGTAGCAGAGATACTCGAAAATCTTTGGGGAGTGGGGGGAGTTCCAGTAGCAATTCTTTGAGGGAGTGACGACACTGACCGGGGATGCGATCGAGCTTGGTGAGTAGTCGCAGCACGTCATC
>WTIF01000405.1 GCA_011522845.1 Deltaproteobacteria bacterium | reverse complement strand
CAGGATTTTCGACGGGATCGTTATACATCAAAGCATCGCCAATCGGCTCAAACTTATTGTTGAGCGCTAACATTGTCCCGGACGTACCATCAACGGATATTCCTACAACCTGACTCCATTGTTCAGGACATTCTGAGCGTAGCTGCTCCAGAGCTGATTCCAGAGACTTCCACCAAACAAAAGGGCTTCGGTGATTAGAACCAAAATCTGACATCAGGCTGGAACTCTGAGCCACTACATCAAATTTTGAATTCATCAAAACTGCTCGGACCCCTGAGGTACCAATATCAATTCCAAGGGCGAGAGCTGATTCTTCAGAGAATGTCATCTAGGTTGCGTTTGTTGGATTAAATCAAGCCGAAGCATTTCGTCGAGCCAGTTCTTGCCGATACTTCTCCGCATCCCAATTCAGAAGCTCTGCTTCATCTTTGAAGGTCAACTTTTGAACTAAATCGTCGGGTTGTAACCGAGCTCCAACTTCTGTCAGGGACAATAACATCTCATCAGTGCCACGAGAAGCCTGCTTGTGTACCAGCACGGCTTGATCAGGGATGATCAAGGCTTTGGGAAGAGTATCCGGTTGATTTCGCTCAAGCTGGTCTAGAGTTGAACTCGAATTCAGAAGTTGTAACCCTGAGCCGAGAAAAATAACGTGATCAGGGTAAAGCGAACCCTTTTCAACTTTTTCCAGAGAAATAGTATCGTGTGCTATTCCTTGGGCAAAGAACTCAGCTGCACGATAGTTGGATTCTGCGGGAAGATCGAAATTAGACTTTGGTATAGTGACTTCTCTTTTGGAGCGTCTAAGCCGTTGGTGTACGTCCAACAAAAGTTCATGCGCTTCCTCAATTGAATCAGCAGCGACCACAAGACCATGATTTCCGAGGATCAGTACGTTCGTCTGCTCAGTGATCTTTGATTGGATTTCACGAGCCAGCGGTAATCCGGGCCTTCTGTACGGAATGAAAACCCAATCAAGACCGCCCAAAGGAGCAGCTAATAGCTTTTCAGCATTTTGAAGGACCGCCCAAGAGATTGTCTCTACACAATGAACATGGAGCACAACCCGATGTTTTAGTGAAGCATGAACCACCGTCTCAATGGATGGACGAAGGGATTCAGTTGGGTCTGCTTTAAAATGCTGGGGCTTTTCCGCACGCTCGTCATTTTGTGTCATTGCTTGCTGTAGTCTGGCTAGATCCACAGCAACCATGGTTTTTTTCTCTGTCGCCTCTGATAACCAGGTGCCAGATGCTTTCACCCAAAGTAAACCGTCTTCTTTAATGGATGTATTTCCTCCGGCTCCCTGTACCAATAATGGGTTTCTGCCTAAATCAGCAGAAAGTTGACAAAATTTACGAAATTCTGAACTTTCTGAAAAAGTAAATGGTGAATCATTCATGAAAATAATAATGATATTTTGAATTTTTTAACAAGGATTCAAGGGAGATTTACCGGAGAGATATCGTTGAACTTCTTCTGCAGCCTGTTCAGCGGCATACTCTACTGTGCGTAGGGAGGCACCAGCGATATGAGGTGTCAGTGTGACGTTTTCAAGTTTTAGCAAGGGCCAATCAGGGGGAACTGGTTCTATTCCAAAAGTTTCCAGCATTGCCCCCCGAAGATGTCCGCTGGTGAGTTCATCAGTTAAGGCTTGGTAATCCACCATCGGCCCACGAGCTGTGTTAATGAAGTAAGCACCTTTCTTCATTTTCTGGAAGGCTTCTCGATTGATGAAACCAGTGGTTTCTTTAGTCACTCTTGAGTGCAAACTGACGACATCAGATTTGTTTAGCAGAGCATCTAGATCAACCTGTTGCACATCATTCTCTTTGTCTTCCTCACTCAACTCGACATATGGATCACAGACCAGTATCTGACATCCAAAAGGCTTTAGGAGTTTCACCACCCTTGTACCGATGTGACCATAGCCGATCAATCCTACGGTCATTTGTGAGAGTTCTTTACCGGTGACATCAGCACGATAAAGATCACCACGCCAGGTGCCTTTTCGCAGAGATTCATGGCCCATGCGGATCAGCCGTGTTTCAGCTAAGATTGCCCCAATTGTGAACTCTGCTACAGCGCTGGCATTTCTACCCGGAACATTGACCACTTTGACATTGGACTTTCGCGCAGCTTCCATATCGATATTGACTGGACCCCCGCGAGAGACAGCGATGAAACGAAGGTTCGTCAGTCTGTCAAACATCTCTGCGGAGAAAGGAGCAAGATGGTCCACAACAATTTCTGAATCAGCAATGAATCTAACGATTTCATCGGGATCCCCCATGTATTCTTTAAGGCCTGCCATCCCAGGTTTTTCGTAGCCATGCTCCATCGGTTCATCGGGCCAAGGCAACTCCAATTCCTTAAAAAGATGATTGTTGCCGCAAGTTTTTTCGAGGTGTTCTCTAAAGATCTCAGTCTTCATGAATCGATCACCGATGATGGCAATCTTTCTAGGTTCCAAGTAATTCTCCTTAGTTATTTAATGATTTCCAAAGCGGAAGATAAGCTTGACGCGCTTCAACGTAAATAGGATATAGTGAATCATAAATTTGACCCTGTGAAGCATCATATTCTTCAGCTTCGCTTAGATATGGATGAACCCAATCTTTAACGCAGGCGGCCATAGTCGGGTAAATTCCCAAACTAACCGCAGCCATCATCGCTACTCCCGAAGCTCCTGCTTCTCCTCTTTCGGCAGTGCGAAAACGAGTCTTCAAGACAGATCCCATGATCTTTCTAAGCGCTTTGCTGCGTGCAGCACCACCTGAGAGTCGAACTTCTGCGGGTACTCCCCCCGCAGCCTCGTAACAGTCTCTTGCTGCGAAAGAGAGTCCTTCATAGACACCTCGCAACATATCGAAATAGCCGTGTTTAGAAGATAGTCCAATGAAGCTGGCTCGAGCATTGGCATTGATGAAAGGTCCTCTTTCTCCGGCTTGGGAAATGTAGGGGTGGTAAAGAAATTCTGCCGGTGAGGCATCAAGGATGTGTTGGTCCAAATCTTTGAGAAGATCTGAGCGATTTTTTTGAATGCCCTGGAATTTCAAAACATCAATTGCCAGGTCTAACATCCAATCAATGTTGAGCGTCGCAGCCATGTTCGACTGCATTTGACTGTAAGTCCCATCAACAGGAAAAACCATGGTGTAGCCGGTTGATTCCTGATTGAGTTTGACCTCATCTACGGAATCGACATAGCGCATGTGCATGCCTGTTGATCCGATGATCGTACACCCTGTTTGATAGCCTGGGTCGTAGAGGCCAGAGCCAAGAGCTGTACAGATTACGTCAACATATCCCAAAACAACAGGGATGCCGGATTGAAGGCCACAAAGCCTAGCTACGCTGTCTGACAGCGGGTGGGAGACTTTGGTTCCATCAACTACCTTGGGGAACAAAGCTTTTTGCTCAGTAAGTCCAAGCAGTTCGATGACTTCATCTGAAAAATCTCTTTCTCGAAAATCACCACAACTGAAGACACTTTCAGTGGGATCAGTAGCTCGGACACCAGTTAGATTAAAATAAAGACAATCCTGGCAATGGAAAACTGTCGCGCTCTCTTTCAGACTCTTCGGTTTGTATTTTTTTACCCACAGCTTTTGAGGGCCTTTGTCACTGGC
>WTIF01000163.1 GCA_011522845.1 Deltaproteobacteria bacterium | reverse complement strand
AAAATAAACTATTCCTCACACTGAATGATTCAAGCGTACTAGAAGAGACACTCCGAAAGCTGATTAGCCACCCACAGATTTGCCATATTTATTTAGTCTATGCTCAAGAAGACCGAGAATTTTTAAACTCTTTGAGCGCGCTGCCTGATCTTACTTTAGTTTTAGGGGGACAGAGACGTCAAGACTCTGTTGCAGCAGCGCTAGCGCAAATCCAAACAGATCGACTGGTTGAAAATGTAATCGTGCATGATGCAGCACGACCACTTTGCTCGACTACTCTGATCAGTAGGGTCATCCGGGCGCTGGAGCATTATCAAGCGGTTATTCCTGTTATTCCACTTAAGGACACAATTCGCCAAATAAATGGGGATCAGGTGAAGTTAATAAATCGACAGAATTATGTCGCGACCCAAACTCCACAAGGGTTTCATTTGTCACCTTACTGGCAAGCAACTCTGCAGTCTCAGCGAGAAGACTGGGAAGTTACAGATGATGCCTCTTTACTCGAGAAAACTGGGATACCAGTGCATCTAATTCCTGGGGAGGAAACAAATCTTAAAATCACAACACCTCTGGACTTGGAGTTTGCGAGGTTTCTTTCAAATCATTCCTTAAACAATTAGACCCGCCAGATTTCATGAATGTAAACTTGTTACGGATTCACAAGTTCCTCTCAGCATTGATGCTGCTATGTTTCTGTTCAGCAATTCTGCCTGTATTCGCTCAAGAAGACGAAGAAGTTGATAATGCCACCATGGAAATGAGAGCACGATTCGATGCACTTTCGAAGGATGTCTCGATCAACTTACCTCCCACCCTAATTCTTCAAGAATTTATAAAGATTATCGCTATTGAAACCAACACGGTCTTTCTTTATGAAGAGAAAAATCTTCGTGGTCAGATGTCGATAACCGCTCCTCCAAATCTAAAAGTATCTGCCAAAGACGCGCTGTATTTCTTCGAGAAGATTTTACAGACCCAAGGGCTTGCCTTAGTACCCCGAGCCAACAGTAACGTCGTAGAAATTCTCCCAGCCGCCGAGGCCAGATTTCTCAGACTTAACATCTCACAAGAAGTACCTCTAGACACTGAACAAGAATTTGTGATGCGTCTGATCAGTTTCAAACATGCTGATCTAAAGAGAATTCAGGCGACACTGCAACCGATCTTCTCCAAAGCAGGGGCGATGCTTCTCTATGAGCCGTTAGAGAAGCTGATTGTCCTAGACAATGCTGCAAACGTGGAACGGATCGAAGAAATCATTGAGATGCTAGATGTGCCAGAGCCAGAGGGGGTTGGACAGGCAGTCACACTTTTCACACCAAAACATAGTGATATCAAAGAATTACACAAAACTGTCACAGACCTATACGCAAATTTGCAACGCAGCGGAAAAGCAATCACATTCAAGTTGGTGATTGAAGAGCGCATGAACGCTCTTTTCATTGTTGCGAATAAGCCCGTCACAGAAGAGTTGGTAAGTTTCCTAGAAAAAATTGATGTGCCTGTTGAAGGCAAGCAAATGACTATTCAGAGACTGCGTTACTTGAAGCCGCAGGAAGTGATCGGTTTGCTACAGACTGTTTTCCCGAAAACAGCCTCCGTACAATTGGTTCCCTTTGAACCGATGAATGCTGTGGTGATCTTGGCTAGTGCAGTCAGTACAGGTAGCGCGGTCAGCTTAATTGAACAGTTAGATGTGGAGAGAGAGCGGGGAGTTGAAATCACGATTCATCCAGTGAGCTATGCTGAGTCTGGACCATTGGGACAACTTCTGGCCTCCATTTTCACTGATCAGATTGTTCAGGGCCAGGACAAGGGAGAAACTGCGAAATCAAGTCCTGTTAAAATCATTCCAGAAACAAGACTGAATGCCCTTATCATTCTTGCAGATGGATTCACTACTGACCGGATTATAGAACTTGCTGAGCGCCTTGATATTCCTCAACAGGCAGCAGGAGATGTCGTATACGAATTAGTACCACTCAAATTCACTCGTGCTGACACAATGTCAGCCCTGCTGACAAATGTTTTCTCAGAAATAAAAGTTGTTGAAAAAGAAGGCGAAAAAAAGAACCAAGCCACTGATTCATTCAAAATCATTCCAGAACCCCGATTAAATGCCCTAATTGTCATCACTGATCAGAAAAAACTTTCCCAGCTCAAAAGTCTTCTTGGATTGTTAGATGTTTTCCAAGAGGAAGACAGAGCTCAAAGTAACTTTCGTTTGTATTCTTTAAAGCATGCAGTAGCAAAGGATATGGCCCCATTACTTTTGGAACTGACCGGCAGAATCCGTGAAATTTCTAACCAAGCTGAAGCCAAAAATAAAGAAACCGCTGACGATCAACCAAGTCAATCTGTTGGAGACAGTGGAGAAATATCGATCACCTCAGATGAAGCGACCAACTCACTATTGATTTTTGCTCCACCCGAAACGCTCCCTACACTTGAAGAAATCATTTCACGATTGGATGTTCCACGCCTGCAGGTATATGTGGAAGCGATGCTGATGGAAATTACTCTGACCAAGAGTCTTGACTTGGGCATAAATTGGCGTGTTGCTGGTGAAGATGATGGTCGAATCAGCACTGGAGGATTCCCAGGGACATCTCCCTTTAACGCAACCACAGCTACAGCAGCTGGTCAAAATGCGGCTTTTGGTATTGTCGGTGGAGAAATCGAATTTGGTGGTCAACAATATTTCAGTTTTGGGGCCTTCATCAGGGCCACTCAACAAGACCAAGATGTTGATATTCTTGCTAATCCTCAGATCATGATGCTTAACAATGTCTCTTCAAGCATTAATGTCACAACGAACACACCTGTGTCCACAAGAACAGTGACGAATAACAATGGGGTTACAACAACCGAAACTGAATTTAAAGACATTGGAATTAAGCTTACCATTAAGCCTCAAATTAGCGGTGAAGATAGTATTCGCCTCGAGATTCAACAAGAATCAAGTAATATAGTCACAAGTGGAGCAACCAGTGCTCAGACAGCGATCACAACATTTAAAAGAGAACTGAGCACTACCGTGGTAACGAGAGATAATGAGATTGTAGTGTTGGGAGGATTAATCAACGAAACCCGACGGAATTCGGCAAATTCAGTCCCGGGTTTTCGAGATTTACCTTTAATTGGGGGGCTTTTTGCCAGTAGCAGTGATACGACAGACAAAACAAATCTTCTGCTTTTCATAAGGCCCAAAATTATTCGAACTCAAGATGACCTGCGTAAGGTCACGAGAGGCGCTAAATCAAGGTATGAATCTTCAAATGCTGGAAATACAGCCGAGCAACTCATGAAAGAGATGAATCTTGACTGAGCTAGAGTCTATCCCAGCATTGGGAATCTACCCAGATCGCGAGAAACCACTCGAAGTTAAAATTGAGGTATTTGAGGGACCGCTTGAACTTTTACTCCATCTGATTCGAAAGAAAAAAGTTTCAATCGATGAAGTCAAACTAGCAGATCTTACTGCAGCCTACCTAAGTTACATTCGGGCTTTACAAGCGGTTGATTTAGACATTGCAGGTGAGTTCCTAGAGATTGCTGCCACGCTAATTCTCATTAAGTCTAGAACCCTGCTTCCAAAGCCACCAGTTACGGAGGATGGTGAAGAGGCAGAGGACCCTGAAGAAACTCTCCGACGACGTTTAATGGAGTATCAACGCTTTAAAGATGCAGCTTATGCCATTGGAGCTAGAGATTGGCTAGGTAGAGATGTATTTCCACGTGGGAAGGACAGCCCTGAGGAGTCTGTCGAAAAGGCAGAGGAGATTAGTGAAAATCAAGGTTTAACAGAGGAAGTTTCTCTCATTGATTTATTGAATTCCTTCAAAATGGTTATGCAACGGCGTCCGAGAATACATCACCATCAAGTTGAACCAGAAAGATACCGAATCGAAGATAGAATCATTGATCTGCTAAACATGCTCCAAACCAAGGCTAGCCTCTCATATGAGAATCTCTACCCAAGATCTCACAATAGATCGCATCTTATCCTTACTTTCCTTGCAGTTTTGGAAATGCTGAGGCACCGCCTGATTCAAGTTGTGCAATCAGAAACTTTTGGTCCAATACACTGTCTTCCCCACCCAGATTTGGAAAAGACTCTACCGATGTGGCGCCAAACTGAGCACTTGTAGTTATGAAGAAATATTGCAGTGAATATTCACTTAATTTGAAAGAGCCAATGGGAGGAACTGCCGGTCACGCAAAGCACTTCTTCTTTATCACTTGGCCAAAAACGAAGTGGGGACAAAAAGCTTTTCAAGATTCAGATGGAGATTGGACATCTCAATATTTGGATTGGAAAGATAGTCAGGCGGAAAAACATGGTGGAATTCTAACCAGGTTGATTCAGCACCCAAAACAAACAAACTCGGAAGATTTAAAAATATTTGCTTATCCTGAGGGAGTTCTTTACGAAAATATTCCAACCGAAGCGGTGTTTGAAGTATTGGAAAATCACCTCAATGGAAGTTACCAGAACCACTTACCGAAAGCGCTTTCAAGCAATAGGCAGCTGTTTGTCTGCACCCATGGCAGGCATGATCAATGCTGCGCAAAATTTGGCCAGCAACTATTCGATACTCTAAGAGAATCAATTTTAGATACAGACCCTTCTATCGAAATTTGGGAATCATCACACCTTGGTGGGCATCGCTTCGCACCAACAGTACTGGACATGCCTCGCGGTAAGATGTACGGCAGAGTAGAAACTAGTTTGATAAATGCATTACTCCATGAAGAATTGCCTTTTGAATTTCATCGCGGAAACGTTTTTCACCCAGCTTGGCTACAAGTTGTCGAACTTGAAATCAGAAAATATCTGACAGATCGACGGTTGAATGGTGAAATTCAGATCACCCAAGAATCGTTTCCAACAAAAAACTCATTTGAAGCTTACTTCCGTTTAAAAGAAAAACCTGAAGTTAATTGGAAATTGAAACTTCACCAGCAAGAATTTGGTGGCCCAAACTCTTGTAAAGAACTCAGTGCTGATAAGCCTCGCTTGCTTTGGGTCAAAGACAATATAGAGGAAATCAGGATCGACAATTAAGGAGCCCTGAACATGGCAGACATGTCCCAAGATGATTTAGATTCTATTTTTGGGGGAGAGGAAGGCGCTGAACCGCCTCCTGCAGAAGTAAGTTCTGAAGAAAGTGTTGAGAACCTCTTTGGGGGAGGTGACGGTGATGGAGAAAATACCTCAGTAGCCCCAGAAGGTTCCTCAGTTGAGGACCTTTTTGATGGTCAAGAAGGTGAGAGCCCCAGTGTCGATGTTGGAACAACGAATCTTGATTCATTAACAGAAGCTCCAGAAAACACCGCGACTGTCAGTGGAGTCGATTTAGGCAGCTTCGGCCCCACAGGGGATTCTGCCGATCAAATGGGCGACATGGACAGTGTGCTGAACATGGTCGATGAACAGACGGGCGATGCAGAAGATGATTCACCCCCGCCTAATGTCGATGTAAATTTCCTTATGGAAATGCCTCTGACTGTCACTTTTGAAGTTGGCCGTGCAAAAATGAGCATTAGTGATTTGCTCTCTTTGGGTCAGGGTTCTGTACTAGAATTACACCGTTTAGTGGGCGAAGATCTTGACGTATTTGTGAATGGTAAGCTCGTTGCGCGGGGTGAGGTCGTAGTTTATAAAGAAAAATTTGGTGCAAGAATCACAGAGATTATTTCCCCAACTGACCGAGTCAAACGTATGGCAGGCATGGATCGTTATCGGTAACGATCATAGGCTCTGTGCTGTCTTCGTCTTTGATTCACATACAGTTCCGCTGTTCCTTTCGAAACAAGTTCATAAAGAATAGCTTCCTTGTTGGGGCGGGCACGTAAGATTCGCCCTAATCTCTGAACATGTTCTCTTGCACTACCGCTCCCTGACACTACAATCGCCACATTGGCTTCTGGGACATCGACACCCTCGTTCAACACCTTCGAAGTCACTAAAGTCGGATAAATCCCTTCTCTAAATTTTTTGAGCAACTGGTCTCTTTCTGTTGACTTGGTGTGGTGGGTCAGTACGGGTAGTAAAAATTCACGTCCAATCTTATAGGCCATTTCATTATCTTGAGTGAATAAAATCACCCTGTCCTCAATATGCTGTGTCAAGAGTTGCCAGATCTTTTGGAGTTTTGTCCCAGAAGCTTGGCTTAATTTCTTCTGAGCCAAATAAGCCTGAAAAGCCTCTCTCCCATCAATACTCCGACTGCTTTTAAACAAGAAGTTTTGCCAACCATTCGGTTCATCAAACCGAATTCTCTCCCTTCGAATAAAGTTTAGAAATATATTTCTTAATTTTTGGTACTCTTCGAGTTCAGTAGTTGTGAGTTCAATTTCAATGGTTTGAACTCGATATGGCGCTAGAGTACGGCCTTCCAGTTCATCAATATGGACTTGGTAAACCAAGGGTCCACAGATTTCATAAAGAAGAGTTTCCTTGCCATCTGACCTCTCTGGAGTCGCTGTTAGGCCAAGACGGAATGGAGCTATTGAGGCTAACGCAGCATATTGAAATTGATCCCCTGGAAGGTGATGACATTCATCAAAGATTAAAAGGCCATATTGATTTCCGTAATATTCAACCTGGAGTAGTGCTGAATCATAAGTACTCACGGTGAGTTGTTGCCAATCTTTGTAGCCACCACCCACACGAC
The DNA here is from genome assembly GCA_011522845.1 of Deltaproteobacteria bacterium. Classification (GTDB taxonomy): domain Bacteria; phylum SAR324; class SAR324; order SAR324; family NAC60-12; genus JCVI-SCAAA005. The sequence continues at coordinate 7,563 of WTIF01000163.1, read as the reverse complement.
CGATCCTAACCCCAAAAAATTGTTCTAATAATCCGTGCCACTGTTGCATCAGATCAATCGTGGGTACGTGTACTAGTGTTGGACGCGACGTTTTAGAAATACACAGCATCGCCAGCATCGTTTTACCAGCTCCAGTGGGCAGTGTCACAACTCCACGCCTTCCTGCTTGAATCCAGTGGTCGAGAGCTTCCTGTTGATAATTCCTTGGCGTTATTCTTTGGGAAAGATGAAGCCTAGTAGGCTCAAATTGTTTGGCATTGTCCAGAAATGGGATCCCTTCTTTATGAAGATAAAGAGCAATATCATAATAGTTGTTGGCGGGCGCACGATAAGAAAGGACTCTTTCATCCCATTTGAGTTGGGAGAAAGCTTTTCGGAGAGTTGTTGGTAGGTTTTTAAGAAGTAGTGTCCCCCGATCGAAAAAAAGTTCGATCGGGGCCACAATCAGTTAGGTAGAATTGGTTGCTGAAGATTTTTTTCGAGGATCGCCATACCATTGCTAACATCTAGGGGAATACCATGAGTCACACATGCAGTTCCGAGGGCATACAATACTCTGAAGAGATTATGTGCTCTACACTGCTCCCCCATCTGCCCAATGCGGACAATGTCTAAGCCAAATGCTCCAGAGATTTCGACATGGAACATATCCACCATTGATTTTCTAATTTTCGCACTGTCGACACCATCTGGCAGCTTGATAGCAACTACAGAGTTCAATCTGTAACTTTCTGGGATGAATAATTCCAAGCCCATTGCTTCGATACCAGCTTGCAAAGCCTTTGAACTGACAAGATGTCGTTGAAACCGCTCGGGCAATGTCTCATCACAAATCTGCCGAAGTGCCTCGTGCAGTGCTAAAATTCCTGGAACTGGAGCTGTATAGTGATATTGTTGATGTCCCCAGAATTTTTGGGATCGTAGGGCATCAAAACACCAGTGTGGTTGACGAACTGATCTTTTCTCAATAAATTTCCAAGCGTCTTCAGAAAAGGCGATCACTGACACACCCGGTATAGAAGACAGGCCTTTTTGCCCCCCCGAGATCGCTGCGTCTAACCCCCATTGATCCATCTCCATGGGCATTGTTGTCAACGTGCAGACTGTGTCTCCTATCACCATTGCCCCATTTTCTTTAGCAATCCTAGCAATTTCAGCAAAATCGACAGTCTTGACTCCACAAGACGTTTCACCCTGAACCATTGTCAAAACATCATATTTCTTTTTCTTGAAGGCTTCTTCGACCATCTCTGCATTGATGGGCCTAGCATCTGATCGTTCAATGTAGTCTACCTCGGCCCCAACACCTTCGGCCATTTCTCCCATTCGACCGCTGAATGTACCTACTTTCAACACGAGTACTCTACGACCCGGCCAAAGGAGGTTTGTAATCGCCATTTCAATGGATGCCGAGGCTGGGCCTGACACTCCCATGATTTTTGTACTCTTCGTTTGGTAAGCGTAAGCTGCCATTACTTTCAGATTCTTGATGACTCGGTCCATCGTTTCACCAAGGTGATTAATCACTACCCCATTCGCTCTAGAAACCGCATGGGATATCGGAACCGGTCCGGCCCCCATCAGCAGTAAGGGCTCATTTGGTAAAATATTTGATAAAGGTTCGGTAACAGGAGGCTTGATTATACTGTCCTGATTAAATCCCAAGTTCATTTCACACCTTGTTCAAAAAACGATTCAAGCATCCATTTTCTCAGTGACTAAATCTAATTGGAGCGAAGAGTAAGGAATCTCCCACGGGAAAGATAAAATTTGTTGATCGGTGTTCTCGCTAAAGAACAACAGGTGAATTCCAAGAAATTGTTCATGCATCGTGAGAGAAACATCGCAGCCCATATTCTCAACATTTAATGAAGCTTCGACAAGTGTACCACTACAGAGGTCCATTTCAATTACTGCCGGAATTATGCCGACTAAGAAAGCTCTGCTTTTCTGGTCCATAATACAAATTTGCTGATGGGCATGGCTTCTTAAAAATTCTGTAAGCAAAGCACGATTCCACCTGATCTCTTTCATAGACGAGAGCGCATTGCGATTTGCACGGCAAGATAGCCAGCGAGAAGGCCATCTTCATAGTTAAAAAAAGGATCTTGTCTTAGTTCAGGAAAATCTTGAGGATTCCGAAGATCTTCTGGGGTTAGATCAGGTAGGATTTCTCTGGCGAGCTTTAGCAGCTTCTCTCGCTGAAACTCGATCATCTCCTGGAGCTTTGTCTCAGCGAATGCTTCTACGTTCATTGGTTACGAGATTACTTAAGTTTCAAGCAGCTTTTTCGACCTCAAGTACTCTTCGCAATTTTGCTCGCAATTTCAAAATAATTTTTGTGTGCAGTTGGGATACACGGGCTTCACCAACTCCGAGAACTGATGCAACTTCTTTCATGTTCAGTTCCTCAATGTAATAAAGAGAGAGGACTGTTTGTTCTCTTTCTGGTAATTCCTCAATCGCCTCTTGTAAGCGATTTTTGAGTTGGTGCATTGACAACTCTGAAAAGGGGTCGGAGCCATCGGGATCTCGGAGGATATCCAATAAACTCTGACCTTCTTCTTCATCACCTCCTCCTCCCAAATGATCTAAAGTCACGAGTGATAGTGGGCTAGCATGTGCAACGAACTCGTGATACTCGTTCAAAGGCATCTCAAGCTTCGTTGCCATCTCAGAATCGCTAGGTTCTCTTCCTAGCGTGCTACATTGCTCATTCCAAGCTCTCTCCCATTCCGTGGCTGCAGCACGAACCCCCCTAGGTACCCAATCCAAGGCCCGTAATTCATCAAGAATACTTCCTTTGATTCGGTACTCAGCATAGGTTTGAAATTGAATGTCTCGCGAGGGGTCAAACTTGTCTACCGCATCTAGAAGACCAATCATGCCAGCTTGATAGACTTCCTCAGGATCCACTTCTGGAGGAAATCTACTTGCCATTCGGCTTACAATTCGCTTGAGCAGAGGAGCATATTTTAGTACCAGCTGCTCTCGGCTTTGTTGAGATTTGTCGGCATACGGGTTTGCTTTCACTGCCTTCCTTGGCTGAGTAAGGTCTTCAGCTGGTACGCCAACTTATTAGACGTTCCCAAAAACTTGGAGTTCTTCGGTGATTAACATTGTTTTGGTGCTCATTATACTCTGAGGTTTCAGTCTCACCGGCTTTGTAGATTTTTTCAATTCCTCTGGCTATCGAAACAAGACATCTTGCAGCTGGGGCTTCTGGGAAAGACTGAAGTAAAGGGCGTTGTGTACGTACTGATTTGACTAGAAGAGGATCTTTTAGAACATGCCCCATGAAATCAATTTCCGTCTTTAAAAAATCGCGGGTGACTTTTTGAAGTCTTTCATAAACCTGTCTTCCCTCTGCTGGCGATACAACGTTGTTAGCGATTACCCTGAATTTGTTAATTTGGTACCTCGTCACCATGATTTTGATTAACGAGTATGCATCTGTCATAGAAGACGGCTCCGGGGTAGCGACAATCAATACCTCGTCGGAATTCGCCACAAATCTTAATGTATGGGGGGCGATGCCTGCACCCGTATCAATTACTAAATAATCTATTTCTTTTTCAATTTCTCCGAGTTTTCTGAACAGATGGACCTGCTGATCCCGATCCATCTCAGTCATTTCCACCACGCCTGAACTTGCGGGCAAGATTTTGATATCTCCTGGCCCATCCAAAATAATATCGTTGATGCTCTTTTCCCCGGAGAGTACATGTTCAAGAGTGTACATTGGGGTAAGGTTCAATAAAACGTCAATATTCGCGAGGCCAAGATCTGCATCAAGCAGAAAGACATTGCGCCCCATTGACGCCAGAGCAATCGAAAGATTAATGGAAATGTTCGTTTTCCCTACACCACCCTTGCCACTGGTGATGCAAAGTACCTTTACTCGGTTGGAATCCGACGTAGTTGTACTTTCCCCGACAATCCTTCGTAAGGAACTTGCCTGGTCGTTCATTGAGCGCTTTCTTGCAGTGGGGATACGGTTGTACTAGCTCAATTACCAGAAATATTGAGCATCAAATCCACCAAACGCTCTTTCGTAGCGACTTCAATGTCTTCAGGGACCTTCTGTCCAGTGGTCAAGAAAGAGATTGGTTTCTTGAAACGTATGGAGTGATTGAATATGGATCCGTACGAAGAACTCTCATCAAGCTTAGTGAAGATCACACTATCAATCGGGACAACCCCAAAACGTCGGGTGATTTCGTTGAGATCACTGTCTTTCGTTGTCGAACTCAACACCAAGACATTATGTAGCCTTCCTCGCTCATCAAAGAGTTCTCTCAATTCAAACATTTGCGACTCGTCACGCTGCGAACAGCCTCCAGTATCAATGATGATCACATCGTAATCTGAGTAGCTTGCAATTGCGCGGTCCAGATCCGCTTTGTCGGATACAATACTCAGTGGCACATTGATGATCTTTGCGTATGTTCGCAACTGCTCTACCGCTGCAATTCTAAATGTATCAATCGTGATCATTGCAACTTTTCGCTTGTAGCGAAGCAACTGTTCAGAAGCGATCTTAGCAGCTGTAGTCGTTTTCCCAACCCCCGTAGGACCAATCAATGTGAAAATTTTTTGTGGTGCGGTAATGCTCTCAACCCCCCTGGTCGTCTTAACAATTTTCATGAGCATTCTGGCTATGAAAATTTTTACATAGGAGAAATTTTGAAGATCATCTTCTGCAATATTTTTCTGAGCTTCCAACATCAATCTTCTGGCAAATTTCTCTTCCATTCCACTAAAGCGAAGTTGTTGGTAAAGCACCATCAGGTTTTCAGGAAGATTCAGATCATCTGTTTGTCCAGTTCGAGAGGCTAGAGAATGCAGCATGTAGCGCATTTCTCCCAACTCTTGTTTCAATTGGGCGACAGTTTGTCCCTCATAGCTAGCTGTCCGATCCCCAAGATTTTGAATCAGTTCTCTGAGATCCTGAATCTCCTGACGAAGTGGCTGCAAGGCTTTGTAGGGATCGGAAGCCGGGTTTGACTGAACTGGTTTTGAGGTCGGTGTTGGCACTTCAGGACTTGCCAGGGCAGTAGCACTCTCCGAACGAGGCATCCCATTGACAGTAGCTCGATAGCCACTCGCAGTTGCTTGAGACGAGGCTTGAATATTTGGTTTCGCCTGGCTTTTGTCATCTCGGGCAGCTGTTACTTCCAGCATCGTTTTAGCAAATAGACCAAACGCCTTATTACCCTCTTTCACCTGCCGAGTTGATACAATAACTGCTTCTGGACCAAGATCTTTTTTGATCAACTGCAGAGCTTCTTGGATATTATTCACGCGATAGCGTTTGAGATTCATATGTCAGTCCGACAAAGAAAATTAATTATTCAATTCTACCACCCCAAGAGCCTCAATTCGGACATCAGGGGCAACCTCATTGTGTGATAATACAACTAAATTCGGAATAAAGCGCTCAAGAAGCTTTTTAACGTGTGGCCGAATAAGAGGGGAACAAAGAAGAAGTGGTTGGTAGTTATTTATTTCGAACTGCTCAATCAGTGCTTCAGTGTTATTGATAATCAACTGAGCCATATTCGGATTCAAGCCAAGATAGGAACCGTGACCCGTGTCTTGTATGGCAGAAGCGACCTGATTTTCTAGTTCTTGACTCATTGTAATCAGCGGCAACATACCATCAGGCGTTTGATACTGCCGGGTTAACTGCCTTGATAAAGCTTGTCGAACATGTTCAGTGAGCAGATCAGGATCTTTGGTGAGGTTAGCAACATCTGCTAGTGTTTCCAAAATTGTATGCAAATCCCTGATAGAAACTTGTTCGCGCAGAAGATTTTGTAAAACTTTTTGCACCACCCCCAAATTCAATTGCCCTGGAACCAATTCCTCAATAACCTTGGGATTGCTCTGGCCAAAGGTATCTAGAAGTTTCTGAGTTTCCTGCCTACCCAAAAATTCGAATGCATGATTTTTGAGAATTTCCGTGATGTGTGTGGCCAATACTGTAGGCAGGTCAACGACGGTATAACCAGCAAATTGCGCTCTTTCTTCATCCTCGGAAGTAATCCAAATAGCGGGCAACCCAAAGGCAGGCTCTACGGTATCCACGCCGCTTATTTCTTCATCAACTTCTCCAGTTTTCATAGCCAGGAAGTGCCCAACCATCAATTCCGCACGAGCAACCTCGATTCCTTTGATGGTAATCGAATATTCTCCAGGAGAAAGTTCGAGATTATCTTTGATGTGCATTGGGGGCACGACATATCCATAATCAGTCGCCATCTGTCTTCGAATAGCTTTAATCCTCTTCAGTAATTCTCCGTCTTGCTCTTCGTCAACTAGTGGGATTAACCCGTAGCCAAGTTCCAGTCCCAATAAATCGATAGGAAGTAGTGACTCAATATTTTCGGGTTCTTCTTCAATTTCCTGCTGTAGCTGGAGTTGTGCCTGCGCTTCTTCAGCTTGTTGGTTTCGAAAATTGTCCTGCCTCGCGAGAAAAGCAAGCCCTCCAGTTATGATCCCCAGGGTTAGAAAAGGAAGAACTGGTAGACCTGGAATGACTGCAAAAGCTAAAAGCAAAGCTGCTGAAACATTTAAGGCCTGAGCATTACTAAATACTTGCTTACCTAGGTCAACAGACAATTTGTTCTCTGCTGATGCCTTGGTAACAGCAATACCAGCAGCTATTGAAATAATGAGTGCAGGGATTTGCGAGACCAGGCCGTCACCAATAGTCAGGGTCGCGTAGGTCTCAAAGGCATCTCCCGAACTCATGCCAAACTGAGTTACACCGATTAACAAACCACCAAGAATGTTGATCGTAGTAATGATTAAGCCCGCAATTGCATCCCCACGAACGAACTTGCTAGCCCCGTCCATTGCTCCATAGAAATCAGACTCTCGCTGAACGTATTGACGACGTTCCCGAGCTTGCGTTTCGTCAATAAGTCCTGCATTCAAATCTGCATCAATCGCCATTTGCTTACCTGGCATCGCATCCAGAGTAAATCTTGCGGCGACCTCTGCAATACGCCCTGCACCCTTTGTGATGACTACGAAATTGATCAAAACTAGGATCAAGAATACGATGATTCCAACAATCTGATTACCACCAACAACAAACTCACCAAATGACTTGATGACTGTTCCAGCGGCATCATAGCCTTTGTTGCCGTTCAGCAGAATCAATCTAGTCGAAGCAACATTGAGTGATAGCCTGAAGAGAGTCGCGATTAGAAGGACGGTCGGGAAGGAAGAGAATTCAAGCGCGTTTGCTGTGAAGAGAGCAACGAAGAGAATCAAAACTCCAACGGTAATACTCAACGCGAGCAGCAAATCCATCAAGATTTCTGGTAGAGGGACTACCATGATCATCAAAACTGAGATCACCCCTACTGCCAGTAAGACGTCGGAATTTCTGGACAAACCGCTCAGACTAACTGAGTTGCTCCCTACAGCCACCTAATAATTCCCAAAAAAGAAATGAATACTTGATGATTATTTGAAATCACTGATTTTCCGGGTTGAAGAAATTCTGGCCAACTTGCAAGTTCTACCCCAACATACGGGTAAAACCTCGCT